>QNEL01000526.1 GCA_003645185.1 Candidatus Parabeggiatoa sp. nov. 3 | reverse complement strand
GTGAATAGCCCTAGGTGAAACCTGGGGTTGCCTAAAAAAACGCTAAGGCCCTGAAAGGGTTGAATGTGAATAGCCCCAGGTGCAACCTGGGGTTGCCTAAAAAAACGCACAACGGTGGTATGGTTGAATGTGAAAAGGTGAAACCTGGGGTTGCATAAAAAATTTTTTTGAATCTATTTTGGAACCCCAGGTGGAACCTGGGGCTATTCACATTTTCAGGCTAAAGTTTCGCGGAGCGAAACTTTAGCCTGAAAACCCCTTCGGGGTTGTGCGTTTTAATATTTTTATTGATTCGCCTTTGTACTTCATGCAATCGGGAAACGCTATAACTACACTATTGGTAGTTATAGAGTTGATTTTTATGTTTTCGATGTTTGAGTTTTTCTTCAAAAAACTCAAACATCGAAAAGGATAACTGATAACTTGTCACTCAAAACGGATAATGAAAGGAGTAATCATGAGCAACATCGATGTTTTTGAAAACAATGGGATTGATGGAGAAGATGAGATGGGTTCGTTGAATCATAGCACTGTACAAAGCAATTTAGCCGGTTGGTTGAAGTTTAAATGCGATAAAAAACTGGCCGTTATGACAGAATTAAGTTTGGATATTAGCCAGTATGATCTGAGCGAATATCGACTTGATGTTAAAGATGAACTCAAACCGGATGTGTGCGCTTATATCAATCCACCAAAAATACCTGCGACAGAAGACGACTTACTTAGGGTATCCCAAATGCCTGATTTAGCCATTGAAATCCTCTCACCCAGACAAGCCATAAGTTATTTGATTAGAAAAGTGAAGGCCTATTTTGAGCTGGGTGTCAAATCATGTTGGCTAGTTGTCCCCTCGATGTCCGCAATCAATATCTATTCACAACCCAATCAACATAAAACATTTGGGCTCAGTGAGACTTATCTGATTGATCAAGTCATGGATATTCAATTACCTATTCAAGACGTGTTCAGTTAATTATCAATGAACACTTATCAAAGTCTTATTGGAAACCGAAAATTTTTCCGATAGGATTTAACTGATTAAAATGATTTGCGCTGATTAAAAAGAAGCTGAAATCAGTTTCATCAGGCCATAATCAGCGTTCTATTGATTTTTTGGATAGAACGCAGATTTAACTGATTATGGCCTGATTTACGCAGATTTTTAGAATAGTGATAACTGATAACTGATTTACAGAACGTTAATTTACACGTCCCTAAAATCCCCGCTAAATCAATCCACAATCCGCCTCAAAATACCATAATCACCGCATCCAAATCTTAAAATGATAAGAGAGTGCCAATGTTAGCGCATTAAAATCCGATACGACTTTAAATGAATAGTCAAGATATAATAGCCCGTTTGAAACAAGAAAAATGGGTTTTAAGAAATATAAAAGGTAGCCATCACCAATTTATACACCCACAAAAACTTGGACGAGTGACTGTTCCGCATCCCAAAAAGGATTTACCAAAAGGTACATTACGTAGTATTTATAAACAAGCCGGTTGGAATTGGCCTTAACTTCGTTTTAAAAAGATGATGAATTTTCCCGTTGTCGTTCATAAAGACTCTGATTCTGCTTATGGTGTCACTGTTCCTGATTTACCGGGTTGCTTTTCGGCCGGTGACACTTTAGATGAGGCATTAGAAAATACTAAAGAAGCCATTGCGTGCCATATTGAAGGGTTGTTAATGGATGATGAATTTCTCCCGATTCCTCAAGCCATTGAAAAACATTATCAAAACCCGGATTACTCAGACGGTATTTGGGATTCAGTCCGTGTTGATATCTCAACGATTTCCGGTAATTCAAAACCCATTGAAGTGATTTTCCCTGAAAAAATACTCTCTCAACTTGATCGATATGCTAAAAAACAAGGGGAGAATCGTTCCAGTTTATTAGTTCAAGCCACTGTTGAATATCTCTCTGTTCATGCACAATAGATACACTTTTTTTACAATAATTAGAATCGGCGTTATTTTGATTTTTTGGATAGAACGCTGATTTAACTGATTCTCATGATTCGCGCTGATTTTTTTTAATCAGTGTTCCACGCTAAAGTTTTTGCGCGCAAAAACTTTAGCCTGGAAATCAGTTTCATCATGACAATCAGCGTTCTATTGATTTGTTTTTGGATAGAACGCAGATTGAAGTGATTGTCATGATTGGCGCGGATTTTTAGAATAGTGATAACTGATAACTGCGATTTCGATACAGAGCTTAAATGAATAAACTCTCCACTATGACTGACAACTTGTATTACTTTGAAAACTTTAAAAGCTTTAGTCAAGCCAAATTAAGTTTATTTGAATCTAAGTTTACTTTACTCATAGGCCCTAATGGTTCTGGTAAAAGTAATCTGCTTGAAGCTATAAAACTACTTAGTTTTTTGATCGACGGCGGCTGGTTACTTGATGTGACTGACATGAATAAGGGGGGACGGTTAGAAATCAGGGGGGGACTGCCAGGCTGTACACGTTATGGACAAACTGCTTTTACTTTGGGCTTTTCAGCACACACTCACATTGATGCTAAGCTGCACTATTTCGATTATCGTCTCACCATAGAGACGCAACATAGCCCCAGAATCATCAATGAATCTCTTTATATTGATAACAGCCTGTTTTTTGAAGTGAATCCGGAACAGTCTCACTCAAGCCAGCCATTAGTCTGCGATAACCATTTTGCGTCAAGTGGCAAAAAGCCATCTCTACACTCATCTACAACAAAGTCTTTTTTATCTCAATATCACCCAAAAAATGCTGCGGGTAATCAGATCATTAATCGCATCATCAATCACTTTCAAAATTTATGGGTTTTTGAACCCAATCCTAAACTGATTCGGCATTATGAACATATCGGTAATGCGATTCTAACCCAAAACGGTTCAAACCTATCTGCGGTACTGTATGCACTCTCTCAGGGTAATCAAGAATCTCAAGAAAGTCTGCAACGCTTGTTGGAATGGATCGCACAATTGCCCAATGAACCGTACCAGCGTTTTGAATTTGTCACCGTTCCTCAACTCAATGATGTCATACTGGGATTAGTGGAAAATCACACCGATCAATTCATCAGTGCCGGCCTACTGTCTGACGGCACTTTGCGCTGCCTAACCATTCTTACCGCATTAGAAACGGCCACACCGGGTTCATCGATTATAGTAGAAGAAATTGATAATGGTTTACACCCCAGTCGTGTTGGGATAATGGTTAAAGCCATAGTAGATTGCTGCCAACGGCATGATCTAAAGGTACTGGTCACGACGCATAACCACGCCACACTCAATGCCTTGAGTCTGGAAGAACTGGACGGCGTGATCTTATGTCACCAGAACCCACAAAATCACAGTACGAATTTGAATGCTTGGCCTGATTTGCCCTATCAACAAGACATGTTGGAACGCAGTACTTTAGGTGATTTAGTCACACATAAGCTAATTGATGACTATCTAAACCCCGATTTTGAGGAAAAACGTAAACAAAAGGCACTGGCATGGTTGGCAGACTTTTAATTATCGTGGATACCGGTTACTGGTTAGAATTATTCAAAGTCCCCGGCAAATTCAACGAAAAAGCCCATAATGAAATCATAAAACGGTTTAAAAAAGCGATAAAACAAAATGCCCGTTTTTATTGGCCTTTACCCTCGGTTTATGAAACCGCCAATCTTATGGCACAAGTGGCAAACGGAAACCACAGAACAGCCCTAGTGAAAAAACGTTATGATAAGATTGCAGAGAGTTTTGAACCCAATTCAATACTGACAATAACGCCAGCTTGTGAATGTGAACAGCAAAAATTGTTGGCATTTCTAAGAGAATTTTCAAACACTTATGTCCCGCAAAAAGTGGGTTTGGTAGATGCTGCCATTATTTACGAAGCTAGGCGTTTAAAAAACAAACATAATCAAGTACATATCTGGACAGTGGATCAGGATGTAAAAAGCCATGAACCAGATGCCGAAAAAAATCCATTTGTAGGGCGCTGATTTTTGAGAGGCAAAAATCAGTTTCATCATGACAATCTGCGTTCTATTGATTTTTTGGATAGAACGCTGATTTAACTGATTATCATGATTTACGCTGATTTTTAGATCAGTGTTCCACGCTAAAGTTTTTGCGCGCAAAAACTGTATTTAGCGAAGCTAAATGTGGAAATCAGTTTCATCATGACAATCAGTGTTCTATTATTTCCACTCGTCAAAACGACACCCCACACTCCTCAATATCTGGCTCTTTAGCGCCCTTAGCGCCTTTTGCGTTTATTTTCTCACAGCCATCACAATAGCCTCTCACAGCAAACACACCAAATTTTCCCAAAGATAGCTCATTACTCATAAGGCATAACAAATAACCCATTACTGATTAATGAGTTCATTTGAATCCATTTATTCCCCTAAAGAGCAAAAACCATCACAAGCTAAATGATTGATTAATAAGATCATTAATCAGCAATATAACAAATGTGTCATATCCCAAATGGAGTGATTTAACTTATGTGTACTGATGTATGCCTAAAAAACCATTTATCATGCACGCCGTCAAATCAAATTCACTTTTCAGGCATTCAAAAATTTGATTGATTTAAATTAATTAATTAATAACTCATGTTTCGCGCAGATTTTAACTGATAACTGTCCAAAAAATAACGCTAAAGAGTTATCAGTTATCAGTTATCCGTTCTTTGCTGCAAGTTTTGCGCGCAAAACTTCTTAAGTGGAAATCAGTTATATTGGAGTTCAAAATTTATTTTGAGTACTATTAATAATCCTCAATGTGAGGCCATTAAATAGCCGTTTGCGCCTAAACAGCTTCAGATTGCTTTTAGATCGAATTGAATAACTGATTTCCAGGCAAAAGTTTTTGCGCGCAAAAACTTTTGCCTGGAACTGATTTTCAGGCAAAAGTTTCGCTCCGCGAAACTTTTGCCTGAAACTGATAACTGATATATCTTGAGATTTTTTTTCGCGCATCATACCGAAAATCTGACCTAGATCAAGGCGTGCGACCCGTTTCATGCAAAGTACAGTAAAAGGTGCGTAACATGAGCTTAATTAGGCCGTTTCTAAGCCTTATTATGATAATTCAAAGATTGTG
>QNEL01000525.1 GCA_003645185.1 Candidatus Parabeggiatoa sp. nov. 3 | reverse complement strand
TGGGATATCGTTCACGGTAATGTCAGCGGCACAAGCATCCAGATTAAGTTGTCTTTGACCTTTCTCAAAATGATGGCGAAATGTCGTTATCGTATCCGAGGCAAGACGGTGTAAATGGATGCGCGGATTCGATGACAGTGGTTGTAGCAAGGGTTCGTTTGGTGCGCGGGTCACCAAAGCCACATCCTGTCCACAAGCACTGAGTGCCAGAGCAATGTAGGCAGCTGCACCTCCTAAACGTACTTGACCATCAATTAAATCTTGGGTAACATGACCGACTATCAGCACTGGACTTTTCATAAAAGTTCACCTTTGATAAAGTAAGGAAATCATTAATGTCACTCAATTGTCTGATAAATCTCACATCAGGGTAATGTTTAGTAAAATCTGCTGAAATAAATTCCCCACTCAATAACGCCAAGAAAGGAACATTGGATCGAACGGCAATACGAGCATCATTGGGTGAATCGCCAATAAACAGCATCTGCTCACGAGACCAACCAAAGTCATTCTCCAGCTTCTGAAAATGAGGTTCTCCCTTGCAAAAACCATCCCAAGCCCGGTAGCCCAGTGCCGCATCCACCGGCCAATTGTTCGCTAATCGTTTTACATAGCTCTCTAAATTATTAGATGCGATAGCAATACGGAATCCGGCATTTTGCCAATGATGCAATAGTTGCTCCGTTTTTGTGGGCAAGATCACGTTCAACAGATACTTATCTTTCCAGCTTTCAAATCTCAAAGCCACCTCAGCATTACCGGTGGCTTTGGGAAACAATTGTTCAAGTTGTTGTTCAAAAGGCAAACCAGAAGTCTCAAAATAGAGCCGGTGGGCTTCAGATATCGGTGTGCCGTAATGTTTGAAGATGAGTGCCGCCGCCTTATCTGCATAGTCCCCCATCGTATCAATCAAGGTCCCATCTAAATCGAAAACCAGCAATTTTGTGTCCATTAAGCCAATTCCTTACGCGCTTTTTCCAGATCGTCCAGAGTATCTATTTCAAACCACCGTACCTCATTGACCCAAACCACTTCAGGATATTTTTCCGAACCGGCTAATGTATGCAACACATCCTCCACGCAGGCTCGTGCTGGATCAATCGTCTCCTTCACTTGGTCAAAAGCCGTCCAGTAAGCGGAAGAATCGTTGGCCGGAATCCGTGTTGTGCCAATATAGGCACCGTCAAAAGTACTCAAAGACTTGCTAATTTTTCGGAGGTGTTCGTTAGAAACGACGACTTTCATTTCATCATCAAGAATAGGACGGTTGTTTTGTGCGGCGATGGTGATGCTCCCACCCTCCAGAAAATGGTGAGTATAGAAGTCAGACGGAAACAGATGATCGGCATTGGTCAAAATGAAGTTATCACCTTCAATCAAAGATCGTGCTGCTGCCAACGAAGCTAGGTTTCCCTGTTCCGGATTAGGATTAACCACGACCTGAACCGGCACTTGGGGCGGATACCTATCCAAATGTGTATTAACTTTACCTCCAAGATAACCTGTCACTACAATAATGCTATCTGCCACGGCAGATAAAGATTCTAGCGCAATATCAAGACAGGTTCGCGCTCCCACAGTAATCAAGGGTTTAGGGAGCGACTCTGTCAGAGGACGCAGACGCGATCCTTGTCCTGCCGCTAATAATACTGCTTTCATGTTTGCACCTTCTTGGTTGCATTGTAAAAACGATGAATGGCTGAAGCGTTGGTAATAACAGCAAGCACGAACAGCAATGCACAATACCACCCTCCAATCAAACCAACTACGAGTATCATATTGCGAATATCACGGGAGCCGAAAGTTGCCACGGAAGATTTTCCCGTCGCCTCAGTGCGGGCACGCAGGTATGGAACCATTTGATTACCTAGCAATGCTGCCAAGCCAACCAATAAACACGCTGGAGTCTGCCAGATCAGTGCCGCGATAATGAAAAAGTCTATATAACGATCCAATACAGCATCCAGAATTTCTCCCTCCTTGGTTCCGCATTGGCGGGCTCTGGCGAGATCACCATCCAAACTATCCAACCACGCACCGATTAGCACCAGAATAGCCGCCGTCAGGTTTAATCCGGCAATGATGGCCCAAGGCCCTAATACACCCGCTACCAATGCAGACATCCAGGTGATGCCGTTAGGTGTTATCCAAGAGATATTAACCAAAAGCCCAGCGATTGGGATGGTTAATTTCTTATTCATTCGCTCAATAATGCCACTCGGCTTTTCGCTCATAATCCATCTCTCATGCGTTTCAAACGTTCTGGTTCATTAGTACAAATTCCATCTACGCCAAGATTAAGTAAGTGTTCCAACTCATCTTCACGTTCCTCGTGCCACAAAATGACCTTAAGACCGGCTTCATGAATACGAGTTATCGCCTCACGGGAAAGTAAGCTGTGGGGGTATGGGGCACGCGATTCCCAGCAGGGATGAACGACATCACACTGATAACGCCTGGAAAGTAAAACCATTTCTTCGAGCGAGAAGACAGTCCCCAACATCAGGGACATTACCAGTTCAGGACGGACAGCTTTGAACGCTTTCAAAAACGGCGCGTGAAATGAGCCTATTGTGATTAGATCAGGATCACGGTTTTTCAGACTATTGGCAAGCCTATCTAGGAGTTGAGCATCCTTGACTTCCAGAAGCAATTCCATCTGTTGTGTTTCGGCCCAGTCCAGTAATTCCTCGAATCGCGGCGAATCCACCAATTGTTTCTGTGCTTCACCGCCGGTCATTTCAGCAATGCGATGTTCGCCAATGTAATAGTCATGGCAAATAACCACTTCGTCATCAGCACTTAACATCAGATCCATCTCGCAACATTCCGCTCCGGCTGTTTTGGCAGCACGGATCGCAGCCCATGTGTTATCAGGGTAACAAGCACTGTATCCTCGATGAGCAATAATTTTTTGCGATGAAATTTTCATCCGTAACTCATTCCAATCTCTTCTCTATTGGATCTAACAACAGGCGATCTAGATGAGTCCGACTGATCAGTCGTTTACCAATGTCAATAAACAAGGCGAAGAACAATATCAGTCGCCAGAACTCTGGATTACCTATCGTTATATTGTTCAGTGCCGTCTCTATCTGATCGTTGGACAAGCTGAGCCACCAGATAAGCCCCCAGGCCATAATGGCAGCAAGCAGGGTCGTCGAAATGAAGTTCAGCGTACTTGGCCGACTGCGCCACTTGAGCAGCAACCAACTTATATAAATAGCGAGCAACGGGGTTGTATAAACGAAAGTATTACCAGGCAACATAATGGCCTTGATAAGATCAGAATCGACATAAATCCCAAAGAATATGAGCACGGATAGAAACATTGCACTGATGTCCTGAATAGTGATGCTTCTCTCTATGAAATTAGTCAGACCATGCAGGCGGGTGGTAGTCAATTCATTGAGAAAATTTTCAACGATGCCCACCTTTGACTTTGGATAAAAACTTGGCATTTGCACTGGGAAGTCAAAAAGAAAAGTTAATGCCTTGTCTTTATTTTTCCGTGACCAGGCATAAGGATTTCCAGCGGTTCTTGATATACTTAGCCACTCCGCTATTGCCAAGCCAGTAATAAGAAGGGAGTTATAGAAATGGGCTTGAGGTGAACACCATTCATCAGCACGATCCGTGATGGTATCAAGTACCCGCATTATTTCGGTACTATATGGATCATCTGCAAAAAGCAATCGTGCCCGCAACAGCATCGCAAAACGACTAATATCAGCTTTTCTTGTGATATGCTTATCATCAAAAGTATAATCTTTCCCTTTTTGTATAGACTCTTCCAGACCCTCTACTTTTAAACCTTTTTGAAAAGCAACCTTTAGTGCCCGCAACACATTGAAGGTATTGTCCACACTCGATGTCCCACCTTTACGCTCACTCCAGCCTCCGTCCGGATTCTGCAAACACACAAACCATCGAACCACACAACTTAATGAAAGAACATCGCTTCCGGTCTTAAGTAATGCGTTTAAAGCAAGTGCACTGGCACCAGTGATGCCTTCATTGGTGGATGCAATATCAGCATCCGTATGCCAACATGCAAGATCGCCATCCACAAAGAGAGCATTTTCTAGGCAGTTTTTCATCTTGCCAATGGCGCATGAGTCTGGCCGTAGCCTAGAGATTGTGTGTAGGCAACGAGCCGTTGTACCAATCTCGATAGGTGCTCCAGGTATGGGGCCTGGTGATTGGAGCCCACCATTGATTAAGGCGTTTTCCAAATAATCTAGTCCCGTGGCTATCTGTTTGTCGGATGAACCGAATCCCAGCAAAGCACACAACTCCAATGAACGTAAGATGGAACCTGAATTCGGAACAAACCCATCAACTGACCAACTCCCATCGTCATATTGCTTGGAAAGGATGTAATCCGACATAGCGATTAGCGGGATTGGCAACCCCTGGCTCACCCAATCAGCAATGATCCTGAAATCAATCCATGCTTCAACCGGCATACCAAACTGACAGAGATCGTCCCGGAACTGTAGTTTTTGCTCAGGATTTAAAGCAAGACCAACATGACTCTTTTTATAGATTAACAATGCGGCACGTCGCCAATAACTCGTGTGCTGGGTTAAATAATAGAGTTTTGTGGAGAACATTCTATATCTTCCTAAGGATTAAGAGATAAAAACTCATCCGCCCCGCCTTCTATGGCGGAGCGGATAATGCGCTCAATCAACGGCACACCGAGCAAAGGAACAAGTGGTTTGATGTCGCCTTTCGATTTAAGCCGGGTTCCTTGCCCGGCGGCGATGATCAAGCATTTCATAGACTATTTCCCCTGAATGAATGCTTCAGTCATTGTGTAGGCTTCATCATCGGTAAATTGTTTGGGTGGATGTTTGCAAAAATACGCCGCCGGTGCTGTCAAAATACCACCTTGTTTACGATCCATCGCCAGTTTGGCACAGCGGATGGAGTCAATCGCCACCCCGGCTGAATTGGGCGAATCTTCCACGGAAAGCCGCATTTCTAGATTCATCGGCACATCACCAAACAGTTTGCCTTCCATGCGGATGAAGCAGACTTTATTGTCTTTTTGCCAGGTAACATAATCACTTGGGCCGATATGAATATTTTCATTTTCCAAGCGTTGA
>QNEL01000524.1 GCA_003645185.1 Candidatus Parabeggiatoa sp. nov. 3 | reverse complement strand
TTCGTGTATTTTGAAATGGGGCAACCACAAGGGATTGCCCCTACGCAATGCCATGTAGGGGCAATCCCACGCGCAAGCCCTTTGCGCTAAAATATCTGTTTATTTGTGCTTCAGTACTTAGTTATACTCTGTGGTTCTCTGTGGTTCTCTGTGTTCGCCGTAAAGAAAAAAAAACAGGAGAATATCAACCTTGTCTATACCATGCCCTCATACGCATCTACCAGAACATCTGCTTATTGACTCTGAACAATCCACTTCCACTTCCACTTCCACTGCGATTCAAGAATGTAGTGAATGTCATGGATTAATACAATATTGTCCACATTGTGAACGGGCTAATCGTTTTGTCGCGCAGTATTGTGTGGAATGTGGTACCCCATTAACGGCACAAGATGCGACCGTAACCGAATTACTGCGCCCTGGTGAAATCCGGCAAGCGGCCCAAGCGCCGAGTCATTATTTATTGGATGACTGTTTGCAATTGCCAGAAGGCCATAGGCCGTTTATGTGGTTTTCTGCCTTTGAAGGCCTCTTGCTACTCACCAGAGATAATGCCACTAAAGCTTCGCCACTGGCACTCCACTTTTTGCCAAATTATGATTTTTATATTCACAGTGGTATCGTTTTAACTAGAGCCTTTCCGGCTTATACCACTTGGCTACAAAAACCGGTAGTCAGTCAACAAGGTTTGTTTATCGCGACTGAAAATGAATTGCAGTTTTTTTCAACGCATGGTTATGAGTCTCTTTTTGAACCGCAAGACTGGCAACCGCCTTCTGGTTGTCATATACGCGCTATCGCGCGGGATAAAGAGGGACATCCTTTTCTCTTGATCAGTGATCAGCATGATCGTTTGCTTTTGTTTTTGGGTAATGCCCAATCTGGGCAATGGGGTGAGACAGTCATTGATTTAGACAAAAAGGCTGAAGAAAGTGGTTATGCGATTGCAGTGAACAAAGCGATGCCGGAATGGTGTGCCGTTTATACGGGCCAGGAATTGCTACAGGTAGATTTAAAAAACGCTTCAGTTCAACATCGGTTGACATTACGCAATGGCATCAAACCAGAACGATTATTTTCTGATAGTCTGAAGACGGCTTATTTTGAACCGTTTTTGATAGGTAGCAGTCTGAGTTCATTGCGTTGCATTATCCCGATTGTGTCAGACGCTCACGAATTTAAAGCCGGGGTAGCACGGTTTGAAGATTCGCGTGCTGATCCACCTAAAACGCAAGCGTTTTCAAGAGAGACTTGGTTATTGCCTGATCCGTGGGGCCTCGGCTTTGTGGTTTGGTCAGAAGAAGCCGTGCAACGCTATGAAGGCCATCAACCGCGGGCCGATGAGAAAGAAGAGGGGGGCAAATTTTCAGGCGTGACTCCGTTGCAAACCCCTAATTGGTTTGTTGGACAAGCTCAAACTGATGCCCATTATCCTTTCGATCCTGAAATCGAAATTTTGCTTTTTTCTGCCCGTCAACATGAAGATCGTTACCATTTGAATTTAGAATGCCGCCCCAAATTATCCAATGCTTCAGGGGTTAAAGTACCTGGTATGTCCCCCCTACAATCTTATGGACGCTTATTTATTGCCTTGCAGGAGAATCAGAATGAGACAACACCCATCACCGTTTACACGATGCAAATTGCTTGCTAAGCAGACACTTTCCTGTTTTCCTCGTTTTCAAAGACAATTCAATCTATTTCACCTATATTTTAAAAGGGTCAAGCGTGAAAACGGCTTTGATTTGAGATCGTTTATTAAAACGGGTTTGCTTTTCATGCTCACAACGGTTTGGGTTTGCCCGCTTTGGGCGGGCGATTATGATGTGATGCTAGATGCATCAGGTTCGATGCGCGGTTTTAAAAAAGAAACGGAGACTTGGCAAAAATTGTTAACCCGTTTAGAGTCTTCGGCCCGCAATAAATATCAATTTGGTAATAGGCATAATTTTAAGCGCGTTGACGCACCCTTGATCAATGTGAGACTCCGAGATCAAGAAACCTATTTAGGAGAAGCCCTTAAAGATTGGTTAACACTATCCAAGCCTGGTGATGTGGTGATTATCATTACCGACAATGTGGCCGATACGGGGGATACTGGTGGTGATTCCGGCCAATCTCAGCAATTATTTTATGACTTGTTGAGTAAAATAGAGTCGCCTTTCTCTCACATCGCCATTTTTCCCCTGACTATCCCGTTTCAAGGCAAAGTCTATCCAATCAGTCGCGGGAAGGGGCAATTTTATCAAGGCCATCGCGCTTTATCGACTTATGCCATTGCCAGAACGCCCTTTTATGATGAAGATTTTCAGACACTACGTCGCCAGATAGAAGCGAAAATCGCAGATTTTGATCATCAATATATTCAGATTAAACCCTTTGATAGCCAAACCATATCCGGTTTGGTAGGCGACATCAAAATCGATCCAGATTCGACAAAAGATGCCAATGTGCGTTTTGAAGCTGACGAAGACGGGATAAAACGTTTAATGGTGCGTCGTCTTAGATTAGGGCATGAAATGAAATTTTCCTTCAATGTCAATATTCAGTCGAGTAGTAGTTTTGAACTACAAGACGTTGAATTAATCGCCAAGATTCACCTCAACAAGGCTGAAAACACACGACATATCACGATGGAAGACAATTTTACTACGGCTGTCAATCCGAGACGCGCCACCATTTCTCCAGATGGGCTTCAGGATATTGTAGTCAGTTTTGAAAACAAGGCTTTTTCTTTTGGTGATTTGGACTTTTTCGACAAATTAGCCTTCACGATGCGAAATACGATGACGATACAGGGCACCATTGATTTAGAATTTAATGCCAGCCGTGAGCACATGAAACTCTCTCAAGGTATATTACACAGTTGGAGTTATGAAGGGGAAGCGAGTCAACTCGATCAACCCAATGCAGCAGTACAAGAAAAAGTCTATCAACTCGGTGAATTAGTTAAAAGCATGTTGCCCGAAAAAACGGCTATACAAAAGCTGCATAGTGTGCCAGTCACTTTAGAATTACGTTACCCTGTGGGGCCTATATTGACGGTGATTCTGGCGGCCCTACTCTTGATAGGTTTTTTATACTGGTTATTAACTCGGATTCAACAGGGAAAAGAATACATTTTAGAAGATGATATGGGGCATGAAACCCCGGTTGCCTTAGGATTAGGCGACAAATATCGACATGACTTTGGTAATGGGGAATCCCTGTTTTCATTGAGTTATTGGGGCCTCGGTTTTTGGGTAACGACACCCTTTCAATTACGCAGTTCACGCTTCATTAGCAACGGCCAAGCAATTAGAATATCCGATCCTGATACGGGTGATGAATACAATTGGCAACTGCGCGAAGCGATAAGGAAGCCGGTAGATGATTATGATCCGGATATCAATTGGTGATGACATGACTTATTCGTAGGGGCAATCCCTTGTGGTTGCCCCATTGCTTGCCCTTGCGCGTGCTTTCCAATCTTGTGCCCTGTTGTGCATGCCCCGCTGTTTTTTTTATAAAAACAGGAAAAATATTAATGGAATATCTTTTTAGAAATAAAGAAGAGGCCTCAAAAAATCCCAAGTTATCTTTTTTTGATAAATTATATCACCTAGTGCAGTAAAGCGGAAATATCCAGACCACCCAGCCATCAAAAGCCAACAGCTAAAGCAGTTGTCTAAAAGCTCAAGTCACCTAAAGGTGACTAAACCTATCTCTAGCGAGATTTCGAGCGCCAAAAGCGCAAATTGACTGTCTACTGTTATAAATTTTGTGTTTTGTTAGTCACCTTTAGGTGACTTAAGCTTTTAGACAACTGCTTTAGCTGTTGGCTGGGGTGGTCTGATCATTTCCGCTTTACTGTACTAGTCTTCTTAATAATCTCCTTGAGTATTTTGATTCCTACATCGCTTCGATTGTATAAGCAACACAATTGGGACGAATCAACCCTGTTAATGTTCGTTGTAACCGTTGTTGTTATCATGACAGCACTACATTTTGAAAAAAAGAGATATTCTACACCTTTTTTTGGTATTTCAGATTATGAGTTGGTATGCTATCCTTTTTCTAGAAATAGGGTAATATTTAAAATGTATAGATATCCAGATAATTATTTGCTCACGCAAAGCCGCTAAGACGCTAAGCATAATGACTTGGCACTTTTAGCGCCTTTGCGTCTTTGCGTGAGATAAAAAAAACATCACAGATTGAAATTATGCATTGGCGTTGTAAACTTTAATCTGTTAATATTCACACACATTTATTATGATTATACACCCCACCAAAAGCATTCAAAAATGATTAAAATCACAATTAGACGAAAGAAAGA
This sequence comes from Candidatus Parabeggiatoa sp. nov. 3, assembly GCA_003645185.1. Lineage (GTDB taxonomy): Bacteria > Pseudomonadota > Gammaproteobacteria > Beggiatoales > Beggiatoaceae > Parabeggiatoa. Next base: position 799 of record QNEL01000524.1, on the reverse strand, counting down.
TAAAGAAAAGCTTTCCACAGAAACGATTGATGACATTAAGCAAAAAATCATTTCTGATTTTAATAGCAAGGATGTGATGGCTGCAAATGCCTTGCTTAATGATCTACGACAATCTTACGCTGCTACACCAGATATCCTTGCCGAGACGCTTTCCGATATTGCTCAAGACTGTACGAATAATAAAAGCAAGTTGGCACTGCTTGAAGAAGCCTTTAAACTTAACCCAGATAATCCGATGATTCTCAATCGGTATGCTTTAGCCAAAACCGAACGTGAAAAAGTTGAAAAAGCTGAAACAGCGTTTGAAGAGTTTGAACGCGCCTTACAAATTAAGCCTGATGATATTAAAACATTAAAGAAATATCGCAAATTATTAGTCAACCATAAACAACACGACAAAGTATTTGAGATATTTGAACGTGCTTTGCAAGTTTCTCCTGATAATATTAAAATATTAGGTAGTTATGGCGCAACCTTAGCCAGTGGTTACAAGCAATTTGAAAAAGCCTTTGAAATGTTTGAACGTGCTTTAAAAATTGAACCTGATAACAGTCTGGTTTTAAAAAAATATAGGAATGCACGAGCCTATTATGAAAAATGGAACAATCACTATAAACTGACAATTAACGGCAACAATTTTGCTAAAAAAGGCCAATATCAAAAGGCCTTTGAGATGTTTGAGCGTTCATTACAAATCAATCCCAATGACACCATCGCGTTGAATAGCTATGGCAAAGCGTTATCAGACAAGGGCGAGTTTCAAAAAGCCTTTGAGCGATTTGAGCGTTCATTACAAATC
>QNEL01000523.1 GCA_003645185.1 Candidatus Parabeggiatoa sp. nov. 3 | reverse complement strand
TTTTTAGGGCTTGTTGGGTGGGTAACGTGTTGCCCACCAATCAATGTCGGGTGGGTTTTATGTCGAATGCAACTGGTGAAAGCTTTCGCGATTAAAATCAAGCTAAACGCTAAAGACGCTAAAGACGCTAAATATGCTGTCAAGAGAAATCGAAGCGTCTCTTGCGCCTCTTGCGCCTCTTGCGCCTCTTGCGTTATAAATAACATTGAGAATAACCCACTGAATAATATGGATTATATACCAACCATCAATCATCTATCAAAGCCCAAAACGCCTCTCAATTAGCAAGTGCTAGATTTTTTGCCGCTTGTGGTAGAATTATAGCTTGAATTTTAAACGGTTGGATTTAAAACACTGACTACTGCATTGAGGAGATAAGCATGGCAAAAATTTTACATGTCGAAGACAATACAATGAATGATATGCTATCAAGACGCTTAATGCGTAAAGGATTTGAATATGTACGTGCCCTTGATGGTGAGCAAGCGATTCAATTGGCTTCTAGTGAACAACCCGATTTAATTTTAATGGATATGAGTTTACCAGTTAAAGATGGCTGGACAGCAACTCAAGAAATTAAAGCCGCTGAGAAGACTCGACATATCCCTATAATAGCCTTGACAGCCCATGCCATGTCTGGTGACAGAGAACAAGCATTAGCAGCTGGCTGTGATGACTATGATACTAAACCCATAGAATTACCCCGTTTGCTAGAAAAAATGAACCGGCTTTTATCAACTGACTCAAAATAAGCAGCTAGATAAGTGACATCGGAAAATGTAGAAGTGGTGTTGCTTTTGCTGAATGTGAGATAGTATTTTAGTTAAAAAAAACAGGCCGCCCACCCTAATGAGCCAATGCCACCTTCGTTAAGGGCTTTCGCGGTGGTATGCCCCTACCAAACCCCACGTCATGACGGGGTTGTAGGGGCGAACCACCGCGAAAGCCCAGGCTTAACGAAGGTGGCATTGACCCTAATGAGCGGCCTTATACTACTATTTATTATATTATCAAGCATTGCTTCGCCCACCTTAGCCAATATCGGGGTGAGTTGGCTCACCGCGCAACCCGACGGGCATTACTACAACAAACCAGGGGCGCGAAGCATTGCGTCTCTATAAAAAACAAGAGACGCTTCGCGATCGCGTCTCTACAACGAACAAGAGACGCTTCGCGATCGCGTTTCTACAACGAACATGATTTGCTATGCAGAGCAAATCTACAACAAACCAGGGGCGCGAAGCATTGCGTCTCTATAAAAAACAAGAGACGTGAAGCAAAGCAAATCTACAACGAACAAGATTTGCTACGCATCGCGTCTCTACATACAATGAGTTAGATAAAACTGATAGGTGGTAAGGGCCTTACCCAAACCCAAAAATAGAGTGCAATAGGATCGCGCAATAGCATGGTGCGTATCGATATGTTCTGGGCACAAAGCGTCAATGCCATATCGTTTAAAAAAAACGTGTAATAATCAAAAAAGTCGGTATTATGCGTCCAGTCCAATCACGTCAACAAAAAATAATCCCCGTTTTTGGTAAACGGGGTTTTTGACTACGGGTTTATTTATGAGCATCGTGTTGAATCGTTCGCGCACGATAGGGATAGTTATTTTGTCCCATCTTTTTCTCAAAAGGAGATGAAATTGACAGAAAGTGAGATTTTAGAAAACATAAAGCAAAAATATTACGATGCTAAACTGCTTAACGAAAATGGGAGATTTGCAAACTCAATTTACCTTTGCGGTTATTGTGTTGAATTATCATTAAAGCTTGCGATAACAAGAAAGCTAAATTGGCCAAAATATAAAACTGAAGGGAAATTCAAGTTTCTTAAAGTTCATGACTTTGATCTTCTTGTCGCATTTACGGGTGATGAACCTAGAATTAAACGAATTCCTTCTTGGTCTGTTGTAATGTTGTGGAACGAACATAAAAGATACGAGGACCCGGCAAAAGCTAATAAAGATGATTCCGATTCAATGATTGAAGCAACAAAAAATATGGTGGAGGACTTATGCAAGATATCATTATAAAAATTGCCAAAGCACTGACAGAAATAGAGCATGAAAAAGGCGCTTTTATAGTAAAGTGCCTTGTTGCTAGAAATCCTGATGATATTCAATGGGACTTGGTTCTTGCCGCTGATTGGTTTGATGAGAATAAAATCCGGAGATTAAATTATTTGTCAGAAAAAGTGTTATGCGAATTCGATAATGATTCTATTTCACAGTTCTCTGCAGTTATTACAATTTCACCTGATTCCGAATTGGCGCAGTTTTTGATAAAAATACAGAAGGGATATAATCTGCATTATGGAAAACGTCATGCTTCAGAGCAGCTTATTATAAATACCGATAACAAGCAGGCACCAATGGTTTTGTCCCTTGTAAACATAATAACCCCAGAAGTTGCTTAACATAATCAAGCGAAAGCAAAATAGCCTAACAAGGCCAATCCCGTGGGCTTTGGCATCTATTATTGATGTGGCTACGAATGTGGGGCAGGGGCAATTAATAAAAACAGAAGGGATGCGGTAAGTGTTGAATCGTTCGCGCAGGTATGCGGCTCATGGTGAGAGTGATCGTGTTAAAAAATCTGATTTTTTGAAAAAAGTTAATAGCATGGTGCTTCGATATGATATAGTGGGTGCTCAAAATGTTAATGTGTGCTACCCGCGTTAATGCAGATCGTTTTGACACGCAATAACGGTGTCAAATTGCAGCCTGATATAGTCGCATGATGGGGGCAAAGGTTTGAATTTCAAAGGTAGTTTACGCCCCGCGATACTGCTAACAAAGCAAATCAGCGGCGACACTTTTTGCTGTCCGCTGGATTGGCTTTATTATGCAATCTATTACTATAACGTTATATATTTGTAAATAAGAAGTTTGAAACGAGCTTGGGGATGCACGCATGCTGAACAAACCTTTGGTGCCCCAGCATATCGACACGCAGTCCTTCAATTTATGAGTGCGCGATCCTATTGCACTATATTTATATATATACTGAAAACTTCTGAAAAGTTTGTAAGTCATTGATTTTTGGTTAGGCATATTTTTGTAAGTCATTGAAAGTATTGGATGCAAAAAAGTTTTCCGACGTTTTCAGATATATAAGTAAAAATGTACGGAGCGCCGTGAGCAGAATAAAATGAAATACATTGGGATTATGTTCGTAGTGATTGGACTTCTTACAAGTCAATCCGCTATTTCAGAGGGACAGCAACTAACTCCAGAGCAGGAACAATATTTAGTTGCAGCGAAAAAAATATGGAATTCCTTGGATCGTCAACAGGGAAATATTACTATACCTAACGGTGTGGCTACCTTAAATGTTCCAGAAAGCTTCTATTATCTGAGTCCAAAAGACTCGGAAACAATCTTGGTAGAAGTATGGGGTAATCCTCCTGGGGCGGGTCAAGATTCGTTGGGGATGTTATTCCCTTCATATTCAACGCCCTTCGACGCGGACTCATGGGGTGTCACAATCGAATATGAAGAAGATGGCTATGTATCAGATGAAAATGCGGATGAAATAGACTATGACGAATTGTTGTCGCAAATGAAGGCGGGAACAAGAGAATCAAGTAAACAACGTGTTGAGCAAGGCTATGAGCCAATCGAATTGGTAGGTTGGGCATCAAAACCATTCTATGACAAAGAGTCACATAAATTACATTGGGCAAAGGAAGTTAAATTTGGCACCCAGACAACAAATACTCTCAATTACAACATACGAGTGCTCGGTAGAAAGGGAGTGCTAATATTGAATTTCATAGCAGGCATGAATCAAAAGGAAATAATTGATTCCAATATAGATACCGTTTTAGCCTTAGCAGAGTTTAATCAAGGTTCTCGCTATGAAGATTTTAACCCAAGCATTGATAAAGTAGCAGCGTATGGAATCGGAGCATTAGTTGCGGGAAGTGTAATCGCAAAAACAGGCTTACTAGCCGCTGCCTTGATATTTATCAAAAAGTTTGGTGTGCTGATTGTTATAGGTGTCGGTGCACTGATTGGCAAGTTGTTCAAACGTAAGAAGGCATAACAAAGCAAATGCACTCGGACAGCAAAAAGCTCCACTTTTTGCTGCAGGTGATTTGTGACGTTATGCAATTACAAAAAATATGAACTATAGCAAACACCGCATGATTTGATACTAAAATCCTTGACTAACTCACTGAAAATAAACAACTTAATGCTTCAAAATAGTACCAAGTCATGTCGTGTTTGCTATTCTTCAATAATTTTAGAAACCGCAATCTCAAAATCACCTTTTTCAGATTTATTCCAGCCCACACCCACTTCCACTCCCCCTCCCCACCCCCTCTCCGCATATTCCAAATACAACTTCAGAACCCGCACCCCACGTTTAGAATCACTTTTCAGCACAATATCACTCGAACGCATCTTTGTTCCCAACACCAGCCGCTTTTTCGCCCGACTAAAAATCACATTCAATCGCCGCCAGCCCATCTCACCAGAAATCGGCCCAAAGCGTTGAAATACCCGCCCCGTTTTGGCAGCTACACCATAAGTCGTAGAAACAAAAATTACATCGCGCTCGTCACCTTGGACATTTTCCAAATTCTTAACAGGTTCACCCACTCTCCTCACTCTCCTCACTCGCCTTCAACTGCCCATCGAGCATACAGTCATCATCACAAAGATTATCTAACCGTTAGGCAGATCATTGAAGAATTGAAACGGGTTTTTAAAGCCCTCGCCAACGGCGATTTAACGCAAACCATTACCAACGACTATGGCGGCTCCCTCGCAGAACTGAAAAATGATGTCCATACCACGATAAACAAACTGACACAAATCATGAGTGAGATTCAGAAAACGGCCGATGCTGCTTCCAAAGGGGATTTTACGCAAACCATTAACCTCAGAGAACAATCTGGATTTTTAGCAATCCTAAGCGAACGACTCAATCAAATGTTAACCGCAAACCAACAAATGATTGAAGAACAGATGCGAGTCTTTGCCGCCCTAGCAAGCGGAGATTTAACCCAAAGCATGACAAGAGAATACGCCGGTTCCCTTGAACACTTAAAAAAGGATGTCAATCTCACCGTCAGTCAGCTCACCCAAGTCATTAACACCGTTCAAGAAAGT
>QNEL01000522.1 GCA_003645185.1 Candidatus Parabeggiatoa sp. nov. 3 | reverse complement strand
GCCGCTATAAATATTGAACGCGAAGGAACACGCATTCTGGTTTATTAACGAGTTTTAAGTACCGGGGGCTAACCGGGAACTCATACGCACGGGGACAAGACGGCTCTGTTTTCAGAAGTACTTCTGGAAGCAACCAGCTTGGTTGAATCGTGAATTGAGCCGTGAGCGATCACATTTGCTCACATTTCAAGTAGCAGTAAAGTAGATGCTCAACACATAGCGATAGCAACTGTTAATCGTGCTGATGTTTTGGTCAGTTGGAACTTTAAACATATCGTCAATTTGGACAGAATACATGGATACAATGCTGTCAATCTTAAACAAGGATATCCAATGATAGAAATTCGAACGCCATTAGAGGTTTTGAATTATGAAAATTAATTCCGTTAATATGATGCGTAAAATTCGTGATGAACTTGATCAACAAATACAAGAAATGACATGGGAAGAGGAAAATAAATTTATCAAAGAAAATTTAACCTCATTCAAGTTTTTAACTGATAGAAAAAAATCTCCTAACAATGCGCTGTACCCGACCACACTTCGTTATGCTACGTATACTTAATTTATCATAATTAGAACGGGTGTGATTAAAACTGCATGGCTAGGAACCCCAGGTTCCACCTGGGGCTATTCACATTTTCAGGCTAAAGTTGAGCGAAGCGAAACTTTAGCCTGAAAACCCCTTGGGGGTTGTGCGTTTTAAGTTTTTATTTTTAAAATAAAAAAGCCATGTACTTTTAATCACACCCAATTAGAACTGACTCCTTGACAGATGGAAATTTTTATGTTCCTTTTTAAATACAAGGCATTACCAATTTTAGAGGAGCCGTTTTTGCTCTATTTTAACAGATTTAGTGGTTCGCCAAATTTTCATAACTAGGTAATATTTATCATGAAAACAAAAAATTGAGTTTGTCAAGGCGTAAGTCCTAATAATATCTATATTTAGGCATAAAAAAAGCCCTTGCATTGTGATGCTAGGGCTTTTTTTATGAGCATTTAATCTGTGATTTTCAATTTGTGTTTGTCTATTTCTATTCAGAGAATTATTTTCGCAAGCTTCGAGCTTCGAGCTAAGCACTTGGCAGCGAAAGCGCCGCAGCGAAAAGCGTGAAATTAAAAAGACATCCCAGATTGAAATGAATTTTCTGAAAATCTCTCAATATCAAATCAATCTTAGGAAAAGCGGCCGGTGAAACATCCTCAAATTTGAGGGGATTGAATACTTGAATTATGCAAAAACCAGCTAACCTTGATTAATCAATGGAAAGCCAACAACCCGCAACCTTCACGCAAATTATCATACCCTATTGAATTTGTAGCCGATTTCTTAACATCGAATTGCTCTAATCAACTTGTGAGTCTTTTAAAATCACATTTTGTTACAATTAAATTACCGGTGCCACTCATCACCCATTTAACCGGCAGTTCAATCAAGGCCTTTATTTGCACAACCCTAAGCCAAGACTTTGTCAGTTTGTTGATCATGATTATACACAAAGGCTTAAAACTTGATAGCCATCCACAGCGTTTAATTGAAACGCAAAAACAGGTTAAGGTGACAATACGCGCACCGGCCGATGCCTTGATGAGTGCCAAATTATACAAAGATAACAAACGGTTAGAGAAATATTTGACGTTGGTTCAAAAACGGGCCGGGCAATACGAAATTCATGCCAAATTCCCTAGTCGTTTTGATTATCTCTTTACGCGCAGATGGCGCGTCATTTAGCGGTTGGAACAACATAGTCTTTTGAATTCTTCTACAAGGAATTTCCCCAAATAACCTATCATTCCCACGACAAGCACTTTCTGATTTTTCATCATTTCGTCATTTTTTACAAACTGATAGGTGGTAAGAGGCCCCCTCTTAGCACCTATCAGTTTTGTTAAGTCATTGAATATAAACAACGAATTGAGAAAGAAACGAATAAACCCAACCCATTTCCGATTCTTTCGTATCAATAAATTGCGGAATTTGCTTTCGCGATAGAATTAAAGAGATTATTGGGTTTTTAATGATCTCGCGCAGCGAATTACTGCGTTTCGTTTATTTCTCAATTCGTTGTACTAAACTGATAGATGGTAAGAGGCCCCCTTCAATAATGATTAAATGTTACCTAAACAATGGTATAATCAACAAAGTCTTCGTTCAAAATTAAAAATCAATTATTTTCAAAAACTTATTGACTTATGGGTTAAACGAGTGTATGTGCGAAGCGAGATTAACCCACTATTCCACTGTTTGTTTTTGTTAGGAATGAACACCGATATAAACGTGAGGGAAACCCACGCGCTTTCAAAGTATTATGCTGTCTTCAGGAATCGTTGATTGCAGACTTCAGCCTTTTTTAGTAGCCTGACAAATTTGATACTCGTTTTTAACCGCAACAAAATATCAGGTTCTTGATTTTATGTTCAATCTAACCATTGAAAATGTAGGTATTATTAAACAAGCCAAAATTGCGTTGAATGGCTTGACTGTGATTGCAGGTGAAAATGACACGGGCAAAAGTACGGTGGGTAAACTGATGTTTGCCATTGTTAAAGCATTGAGTCGTTTTGAGCAAGACTTAAACGAAAATAAGAAAAAGCAGATTCTGGAAACCATAGAATCTATCTATTTTCAACTCAGGAAATCCTATTCTTTTCAGAAATATCCCGCGTTAAAACAAGCCTTTCATCCCGAAGTTTTTGCTCATGAAGTTGAACAATTACTGGCTCAGAATCATCTTAAGGAACTCAACTTACTTTTGGCTAAAAAACGGCAGATTTGGGATAATGTTCAGTTTGATTCTAGCTCGGATGAGATTCATCGTACCGACTTTCACCATAAGACTCATGAAGTTGAAAAAATTCAATTGGATTTTGAGGCACTCAATCATCTTGTTACCCAAAAGGAAGATAAAAAGTCTGTCATCAAACGGGCTCTAACCAAAGCCTTGGTGTCTGAATTTCATTTTGAAATCACACCGAAACACGCCCCTGTGAAATCTTTCATTCAAATTGAAGAGGGAATGAACCGCATTTTGGAAATAGCAATAGAAAACAATCAAATTGCGGGGCTTGAATTTTATGACGACGTTTTTTTCAATGATGTGACTTTTATTGAAACCCCTATCCTGTTACAAATGTATGATATTGTTAATTCGGCCAGCACCTTACTTGAAATTATCAATGAGGATAATAAGAGCCAACGCTTAGAACAGTTAGGCAAGTCCAAAGTGTCTTTACATCTTAAAGACTTAATGTCTAAACTAGAAAATGCCCAGTATTTTTCTGTCTCATTTTTTGAGAAAGAGCGTTTTTTGATTGATATTCTTAGGCAGATTCGCCAATTAATCCACGGCGATTTTTATTTTGATAAAACACTGAAAGATTTTATTTTTAAAAGGGGGAGCGATCAAGAGCCAATCAAGAGCTATCGTTCGGTGAATACGGCTTCTGGACTCAAATCGTTTGGAATCCTTCAATTACTGCTTGAAAGCCAGTTTTTGGATAAACGGAGTTTATTAATTATTGACGAACCCGAAACACATTTACATCCAGAGTGGCAATTAGAATATGCCAAGTTGATTGTGATGTTGGCAGAGAACAATATTCCGGTTCTATTATCCTCACATAGCCCTTATATGATTCAAGCTTTGAAGGTGTTCACTGAAAACAGCCTTATTAAAAATAAAGCCAACTACTACTTAGCCGCGCTAACCAAGGATAATTTAACCGAGATTATTGATGTCACTGACGATTTAAACCAAATTTTCCAAACTTTATCGAAACCACTACAAAAGCTAGTATGGAGCTAGAAAATTTTTTACAGAGATTATTGGACTTTGGTTGTGATTCTGATTACTTTCACCTCAAATCAATTGGAACGGTGGATAAAAGTTGTTGTCCGGATGCCATCACTCAGGTGATTGATTTTGACAAAACCAAGGATAAGGTATGTAGTGAAGCTAAATTGCAGCCCTATAAATCTTGTGATGCGTTAAAAATTTTGCCCGATTTAAAACGGTTAGATTTCATTGAATTTAAAGGCTTACAACCATTTGCACACTATGTGCATTCCAACGTACCACCAGCGCGACAGGCGCAAATAATAGATCAACAAATCAAGAAATTTGATTTGGAAACGAAACTACATGACAGCTATATTATTCTGTATTTCGTATTGACTAAAAATAGTGATCTTAAAAAAACCGATAAACCTTGTTATCGTTTTGTAGAAAAAAACTACATTATTTTGGTTGACACAGCGGTGGAAGAACAGGGTATTCAAAATTTAGCACTGACTTTAGAATTTTTAAGTGAAACTTCCAGCCCACTTGAAAGACAAATTGCGACTAAGCTTGCGGTAGAAATTGAGGAACTATCTGATTTACCTTTTAAGCTTAATAAACCCATGCTAAAAAGTTGTCAAACCATTGATAGTTTTTATGAATCTTTTCCGACACCTGCGACAACTTTGGCTTAGTCATTATAACCATATAAAGTGTATTGCAATTTCTGCGAAATTTCCCCGCCAGGCGATATATTTTGAAGGTATTTGTGAAACTTTGTAGGGGCGAACCTGCGCGTTCGCCCTGTGTTCGCCCCAAGTTGAAATTATTTTTATGAACATCTATACACGCACCGACTGATGCCTTGATGAGTGCAATATTATATAAAGATAACAAACGGTTAGATAAAACGCTCACACTGGTTCAAAAACGGGCTGGGCAGTCTGAAATTCATGCAAAATTCCCTAGCCGTTTTGATTATTTGATCAGGTTATTTGCTAAACGCCTATCCAGTAGTGGTGATTATGAACAAGCCTTAGATTATGACGTAAAAGTCAGTCAAGGGATGGCCGGCAAGATTGGCTTTCCAAGCACCTACGCGCCCTTCAAAGAAAATGGCGGATATCTTTACGCGCATAAGGCGCGTCATTTAACGCCTGGTACAACACAACATTTTAAATTAGCCGTGCCTAATGCGAAAAACGTTGTCATCGTGATAGGCGATAAAAAGTTTCCGCTTAAAAAACAAGGGGATGTATTTGAAGGCGATGTCAAAATTACACAAGGGCAAATCACTGTCTATGCCCAATTTGTAGGTGAGAGACGATATAGCAGTTTGTTGCAG
>QNEL01000521.1 GCA_003645185.1 Candidatus Parabeggiatoa sp. nov. 3 | reverse complement strand
TTACAAAAATGTGAACTTATGAACTTTTGAACAAAACTATAAAAATGAACAGCTACTGTTCATGCCATTTTTGAGTTTTACTGGTATTAAAAACTATATTTAATCTTTAATCAAGCCTTTGCACCAATCCGATCAATCCCCTGATCCGTTGTACTCATAGCTTAGATGGTGGGCAACAAAAAAACCGTTACCCACCCTACATTTAGATGGTGGGCAACAAAAACCCGTTACCCACCCTACATTTTGATTTATCTATTATGTAAGAAATCCGAAAAACGTTTAAACGTCATCTATATCAATTCCTTTTTCCTTCAAGCTCAACAGCAAATTGTTGAGTTTCTCTTGGGCTTCTTCCTTTTCCTTTTTCTCCTGTTCCTTTTCCTTTTTCTCCTGTTCCTTTTCCTTTATCGCTTGTTCCATCCCCTTTTTCGCTTCTTCAAGCTCATGGATATAGGTATTTTCTTTAAAGACAGCATCAAGGCGACTTTGATAAAGGAGAGAGTCAGCTTTGTTTTCAGAAAATCGGCGCAATACGTTCATCACTTGCCGCATTTCTTTTGTATCAAGGATTTCTGGTGGATTATCTAAATCCACGTTCCCACCCTCTTTGAACAGATAAATCCAACGCTCTTTTTCCGTCATTATGGTTTCCTTTGACTCACATTTAAGTCATTATCAGGAGCAAAATTTATGCGGCCCGATTGGAATGCCTGTTATTTTGCTTTTCTTTGTTTTAGAGCAGCTAATTATAGCATCTGAATTGAAATAAATGTGATTTACCGAGAGACGCATCACGTCTCTACTTGGTGCGTTTGGTTATAAAGCAAAAAGGGGGGATAATACTCAAAAGTGGAACCTAGCGAAAAGTGCCCGTTTTGAAAAATTGATAGGTATTCAGGCTCATAACCCGGATGGTTCCTACACATTGGATAATGAACCCGAAAACCTTTTAAACGTCATCCAGATTAATTCCTTTCTCCTTCAAGCTCAACAGCAAATTGTTGAGTTTCTCTTGGGCCTCTTCCTTTTCCTTTTTCTCCTGTTCCTTTTCCTTTCTCTCCCGTTCCTTTTCCCTTCTCTCCAGTTCCTTTTCCTTTATCGCTTGTTCCATTCCCTTTTTCGCTTCTTCAAGCTCATGGATATAGGTATTTTCTTTAAAAACAGCATCAAGGCGACTCTGATAAAGAAGATAGTCAGTTTTGTTTTCAGAAAATCGGTGCAATACGTTCATCACTTGCCTCATTTCTTCGGTATCGAGGGTTTCTGGTGGATTATCTAAATCCACGTCTTTACCCTCTTTGAACAGATAAATCCAACGATCTTTTTCCGTCGTTATGGTTTCCTTTGACTCCCATTTGGGTAATTGTAGCAGATGAATTGAAATGTGATTTGTCAGAACCACTTGGTGCCTTTCGTTATAAAGCGAAAAAGGGAGATGATACGCTTCCACATTTTCAAACAACGTTCCATTCAATAGCCAAATGGAAATCACCGGTTTCAATTTCTGGTAACTATCCCCCTCTTGGATTTGTGAATGGTAAATGCTACTCCAAGTATATAAAATTCTAGCAGAAAGCGCCGCATGAATGGCCAGTTGTATTTCAATCTGATAATGGTAGCCTTTTTCATCAATGGCTTTGACATCGACAATCGTCATTTTGTCGCCAATAAATTCGCGTTCATTATAAGGATTGGTGATCAAAACATCCTTAATCAGCGAACCTTCTTCTGGCTCCAAAATGGCGTTGAGAAAATGAATCAGCAAATTTTTGTTTTCTTCGCTGCCGAGAATGGCTTTAAAGACACAGTCTACGGCTGGGTTAATTTTATGTTTCATTGGCTTTTAATTTGGCATCCGTTTAGATTAAAGATTGATAGAACGCTGATGACACTGATGATCATGATTTACGCTGATTAAAGATCAGTGTTCCACGCAAAAGTTTGAATAGTACAACGGATCAGGAGATTAATCGGATTGGTGAGTAGGCTATTCATTCACTGGCGCATTGAAAGTAAAGCACAACAAATTGATATCTTTAATCTTTAATCAAGCCATTGCACCAATCCGATCACTCCCCTGATCCGTTGTACTGATCATTGAGTTCTATCGGGCCCACATAACTTGATAAATACTTTTTACCATCCGCAATCGTGACTTCTCGTTTGTATAACTCATCAAGCTCAAGTTGAATAGCCATAAGTTCTGGTATACACAAATGCAAAGCACCCGTATCAACCAAAGATTTGACATTGATAGATTAGATGGTGGGCAACAAAAACCCGTTACCCACCATTTCACGCTAAAGTTTCGCGGAGCGAAACTTTAGCGTGAAATACATTTTAATTAAGCATTAAGCACCGGATAATCCGTATACCCCGCAGCCCCAGGAGAATAAAAGGTAGCCGGATCAGGTTGATTCAATGGCGCATCCACCTTAATCCGTGCCGGTAAATCAGGATTGGCTAGGAAAGCGGTACCAAAAGCCACCGCATCAAGCAACCCTTCGCTAATCGCTTCCGCCGCCTCTTTGCCTGTATAACCCATATTACCGATGATGATGCCTTTATAAAGCTTTCTAATGGGCGATAAAATATCGCCACTTTGTTGCTGAAAAAAATCGCCCCGCATCGCATGGAGATAGGCCAAATTGAAATCGTTCAATTGAGTAGCAAGCCAGCTAGACAAACCAATGGGATCACTATCGATCATGCTGTTAAAACTGTTTAGGGGTGAAATACGCACACCAACATGATCGCTCCCCCAAATATCAGATACCGTTTCAATCACCTCAAACAGCAGTCGCGCACGGTTATCTAATGAACCACCATACGGCCCAGTGCGCTTGTTAGAACCATCTCGTAAAAATTGATCAAGCAGATAACCATTCGCACCATGCACCTCCACACCATCAAAACCGGCCCGCTTTGCATTTTCAGCCCCCTGCCTAAATCCAATAACGATGCCCGGAATCTCTTCATCGCGCAATTCACGCGGCACAACATACGGCTTTTTGCCTTCAGGCGTATGCACTTCATCACCAATAATCGCAATTGGACTAGGCGCAACCGGTTCTTTCCTATTATTCAACAAAGGATGACAAGCACGCCCACCATGCCAAAGCTGGAGAAAGATTTTACCCCCAGCCGCATGAACCGCATCAGTCACTTTCTGCCAACCCGCAACTTGGGCATCGGAATAAATCCCCGGTTCCATCCAAAACGCCGAATTGCCCTCCATAACCATCGTCGCCTCCGCAATCAAGAGGCCCGCACTCGCACGCTGAGCATAATATTCAGCCATTAACTCGTTTGGAATATGCGCCTCCCCGGCGCGGCAACGAGTCAGCGGTGCCATAATAATACGATTTTTGAGCGCGTTCGCTCCCATTTGAAGTGTTTCAAATAATGCTTGCATAGTTATCAATCCTAAGTTGTTGAGATACTTATTTGCTCACGCAAAGCCGCTAAGACGCTAAGTACTTGGCGGTTTGCGCCTTTGCGTCTTTGCGTGAGATTGGTTTTAAAAAAACGGTATTTTGGGCCTTAATTCAGGCATTACCGCCGTCGCAACCCAATCACGATTTTAGTCACTAATCCGGCAATAACCGCTGCGCTGATGCTCAAAATAATGGACATACTTGGCACGATCCACTTTACGGGTAAATGTAAATAGTCAGCCAAAAAGGCATTCAATGGACGAGTTAAGGCGTAAGCGTGATAATCGGTTGGAAATTGCCCTGAAACGGAGGCGATAATCGCGCCGGCTGCGAGCCCAATACCCCAAGTGGCAATCGTGCCTTGGAAAGCACGTTCACGTTTTTCTTCTTCAATCGCTACCATGGTTTGAATATAACCGATTAAATTTTCGAGCAATTTTAAACTTGGACTCAAATTGGCGTGATCTTTCTGCACTTGTCGCAAATATTTATTGCGTACTAATTCGCTAAACTGATCCAGTTTCAGGGATTCTTGTTGGGCTTTTTTCCGCAGTGTATTCAAACGTTTGTCATAATTATCCAAATTAATTTCAATAGTGCGGGTTTGATCATCTAAGCCACTTAAATCAGTCGTATAGCGCGGGAGAACTTCCCATGCCGTATATAGGGTTTTCTGTAAAGCTTTCAAATCCAATGGCAGTGTGCTATGTTGGCTAATTGCTTGATGACAGCTTTGAATTTCAATCGCTTTTTCTTTCAAGCGTTTTTTGAGCAATCGACTTTGCTGATAAGCCCACATCATTTTATGGCGATACATCCATAAACGTAGCCAACCCGGATAAAATAATGCGCCCTTTTTGGCGGCTCTTTCATCGGGATAAAAGATGATCAAGATATGGTGATTTTCTGTCGCCACGCCGGTATATCGCCAAAATTCAAACAAATTGCCGCCTAAAAAATCACTGTGTTCGGGATAAGTGTCAGTATTCAGGGCATCGGGTATCAGTGCCTGATAACAGCGTTTTGCAAGGGTTTTATATTGATCAAGCGGCAAATAAGGCAATTGTGCAGAAAAGAGCCAAGTTTGCCCCAAAGTACCGGTTTGATTTTTGATTTGCGTTTTGAGCAAAGCGTGCAAGTCTTTCAGCCAAGTCAAATCGTCATCGAATTGTGTTTCCTTTAATGAGCCATCGAGCAATAAGCCATAAGTATCACTCAGGCGCACGGGATAATAATAGCCATCGCCGGGGTAATTTTCGGGTAAACGCAAAGGTTCAATGCGCTTATCCAATAATTCGACGTATTCGGGTTCAAAAGATTTTTCATCGCGTTGAATAAAAGCGGTTTGATCTAGGGTATCGGGCAATTTTTGCATAAACTGCTGGCGATTGTGTTCGATTTCTTGAGTAGTCTGCCCAAAACCTTCTCGCAAATCATAGATAAATAAATCAAGCGTCGGGTAAATGAGTTTTGTCATGTTATAGGGTATGTCTACTGATAGTACAACGGATTAACGGTATAAACGGATTTTTTATTTTCAAAGATCGTGTTTATTAATCCGTTTATACCGTCAATCCGCTGTACTCTCGCGTTTCTTAAACCGTTTATACCGTTAATCGGCTGTACTCTCGCGTTTCTTAAACCGTTTATACCGTTAATCGGCTGTACTCTCGCGTTTCTTAAACCGTTTATACC
>QNEL01000520.1 GCA_003645185.1 Candidatus Parabeggiatoa sp. nov. 3 | reverse complement strand
GGGCACAAAGTCTTTATAGATCGCCATCTCAAAATAGGTGAAGAATGGGAAAAACAAATCACCCATGAAATCCAAAATGCAGATGCCGTCGTGATTTTACTCTCACCCACTGCTGTCTATAGCGAAATGTTAGCCTATGAAGTCGAAATCGCCCATAAAAAAGGCCTAGAAAACAACGGTAAACCGCGCTTATTTCCAATCCGCATTAATTTTGAAGGGCCCTTACCGCAAGACTTATCCAATATGCTAGGCAATCTTCAATACGCACTCTGGCAAAACCATGATGATGATCACGCCTTGCTTGAGACACTATTAGAAAGATTAACAAGCCCATCAGTGCCCCAGCCAAAATATGAATTAGAAATGGTTGGCGGAGCCATCCCATTAGACTCAAAGTTTTATATTGAACGCCAAGAAGATAAAGATTTTCAAAATGCGATAGCCCGTCGTGACAGCATAGTCTTGCTCAAAGGCGCACGGCAAGTCGGCAAAACATCGTTATTAGCACGCGGCATACAATCAGCGCGTGATAACGGCATACAAGTCTTATTCACCGACTTTCAAACCTTGACTAAAGCACAATTGCAGAATTTGGAAACTTTTTTTATAGCCATTGGCGAAATGTTAGCGGATCAACTGGATTTAGAAGTCTATCCTCAAACCTTTAAAAAATGGATACCCAATCGCGCCCCCAATATCAACTTTGAAAATTATTTTCAGCGTAAAATACTGGCTAATCCAGACAAACCGGTATTATGGGCAATTGACGAAGCAGATCGTCTGCTATCCTGTCATTTTAGTGATGATGTTTTTGCCCTGTTTCGTAGTTGGCATAATAAACGAGCAACCGAACCAAACAATCCCTGTTCACGCTTAACGATAGCTATCGCTTATGCCACCGAACCCTATTTATTTATTGAAGATTTAAATCAATCCCCTTTCAACGTCGGCACCAAATTGTTTTTAAACGATTTTACCATTGAACAAGTGAACGACTTAAATCAACGTTATGGTTCACCCCTACGAAATGAAACAGAATTACAGCGTTTCTATCAATTAGTCGCAGGGCAACCCTATCTCGTGCGTTGTGGACTCAACGACATCGTAAGCCACAACTTAAGATTAGAAGACTTTCTCAAACAAGCCAACGACGACGAGGGAGCCTTTGGAGATCATTTGCGGCGAATTGTCAGATTACTCACCCATAATTCACAATTACTCAACGTCATGCGCGGCGTACTACGCGGCGAACCCTGCCCCGACTACGAATCATTTCACCGTCTCCGCAGCGCAGGCATCCTAAAAGGCCACGCTAAAGATGATATTCGTTTACGTTGTGAAATTTACGCGACTTATTTGAAAGAACATTTGTTATAATGATTCATAATCTTCACAGATCAGTAAGCTAATGATAGAACGCTGATTGCACTGATTGTCATGATTTTCGCTGATCTCGATTAATCATGTTTAACATCAATCTGACCCTATAATTTTTTGCAAATATCGAATATAAATACCAACGACACTGATTGTCATGACATATTTTAATCTAATCCGTGTTTTTAATCAGTGTTAATCATGATAATCAGTTAAATCAGCGTTCTATCTTATCAATCACTCTCATCAGCACTACCAAAAATGTTAAAACTTTCAGGAGCATTTTTAAGATGACAGACACTCACTCGGCTTTTTACCATGCAACGGGTGGCACATTACCCGGTGATGCGCCATCTTATGTGTCACGTCAAGCCGACATTGATTTATACCAAGCACTGAAACAAGGGGAATATTGCTATGTGCTCACCAGCCGCCAAATGGGTAAAAGTTCGCTCATGGGTAGAATAGCGGCTCGATTACGCGGTGACGGATTAGCCGTTTCCGTGTTTGAAGCAACAGTTACTGGCACTAATCTAACGGCAGAACAATGGTACGATGGATTATTGCACTCCTTAGCGGAAGGACTGGCTTTGGATTGGGGAGAGACTAAAGATTTACAAGATGAATTAGCGGACTTTTTCTGGGATGATGAACGCTTAAACCGTTTAAGCCCCTTACAACGCTGGCTACAAATCCTTCGCCGCGTGATCTTAAGGCGTTATCAACAGCCCATCGTCATTTGCATTGATGAAATCGACACAGTTCGCAGTTTACCCTTTTCCACAGACGAATTTTTTGCGGCCATTCGTGCCTGCTACAATGCGCGTACCCAAGATGCTGATTTACAACGTTTAACCTTTTGTTTTATCGGCGTTGCCACCCCCTCTGATTTAATTACCGATCCGCGCATCACCCCCTTTAACATTGGTAAACGTATTGATTTAAGAGACTTTACGCCCAAAGAAGCGGCCCCCTTGGCGCGTGGTTTACCGAGTCAAAACGCGCCAGCTTTACTGAAACGCATTTTATATTGGACAAACGGCCATCCCTACCTCACACAGAAACTGTGTCAACTTGCCCTTGAGCAAACCGTCACTAAAGCAGCAGGGGTTGATCGCCTTTGCGAAGACAGCTTCTTTTCCAGTCGTTCCCGGGAAACGGATAACAATTTGCAACATGTCCGTACCTATTTATTAGATAGCCATAACGATCAGGCAGCCTTATTGGATTTATACCGTCAAATTCGCACGCGCAAAAAAATCCGTGATGAGGATACCAATCCATTAATCAACCTATTGCGGTTATCAGGCTTAGTGCGCGTCTTAAAAAATCAGTTGACAGTGCGTAATCTCATCTATTCTCGCGTATTTGATCGAGCGTGGATTGAGGCCAATATGCCAGATGCCGAAAAACGTCGTCAAAAAGCCGCCTTCAAACAAGGTTTAATTCAAGCCAGCACGGTTGCTACGGGGATTATTGTTTTAATGGGAGGAAGTATTTACGGGTATTTGGATAGGTATGTGTGGGAACAAGTAGCCTATTACAACACTTATGCAAAACGCTTTGGCATTATGGAAGGCGTTGGCAAACTCAGCACTGAACAAGTAGAAGGGCGAACAGTCTCTTATAAGTTTATTCGTAAGGGCCGCTACAACCCAGTGTATAAAGTGCAAGCAGTGACTAGCACGGGTAAATTGTTTGTGTCTGAAAACACAGAGAAAGTCACTCCACCTAAAAACATAGAGAAAGCCACGCTAACTGAAAAATTAGAGCAATTGACTGCTCTTGATCAAAGTACAGAACAAGCCGTCTTAAATCCAAATCCACAATCCGATTCGACAGAACAAGCCGTCTTTAATCCAAGCCAAGAAGAGCCAGCGAAAACGATAGATGAATTGACGACTCGACATAATGTAGCGACTTATTTACCGACTCCTTCATCACAAGAATGTCAGTGGGAATTTGTGCTTGATTCAACAGGTAAAATCGCTTATGAAAAAGCTTATGACAAGTCTGGGAAATTAGTCTGGGGTTTAGTTTATTCCCCACCAATTGAAGGCGAGTTTACTCGTTTGGCTCACTATGTCGGTTCAGATGGGCTTCCCAGTCCCCAGAAAAAATCTGTGGCAGAATTTGTAGAATTTAGCTATTCGCCTGATGGATACGAAAGCCTTGTGCGTTACTTAGATCGCCAACATCAACCACAGTTGGGACTTGATAATGTGTTTGGTAAGCGACAGAGATTCGATGAACGTGGGCTAGTCATTGAATCGACACTGCTTGATAGTGATAGTCAACCGATCAATAAAAAATATAAAATTGCCATTACAAGATATGTTTATGATCAAGCTGGCAATCCTGTTGAACGGATGTACTTTGATCTTGATGGTAAACCGATTTTAAACAAAAATGGTATCCATAAGATCACTAATCAGTATGATGAACGTGGTAATCTGATTAAAGAGGCGTTTTTTGATGTTGATAGTAAACCAAGCCTTATTACATGGGGAATATTAGGGGGAAAATACCACAAGGTAAGTAAAAGGTACGATGAGCGTGGCAATGTGATTGAAGAGGCGTTTTTTGATGTTGATAGTAAACCAAGCCTTATTAGGAGAATATTCGGGGGAAAATACCACAAGGTAAGTAAAAGGTACGATGAGCGTGGCAATGTGATTGAAGAGGCGTTTTTTGATGTTGATAGTAAACCAAGCCTTATTAGGGGAATATTCTGGGAAAACTACCACAAGGTAAGTAAAAGGTACGATGATCGCAGCAATGTGATTGAAGAGGCGTTTTTTGATATTGATGGGAAACCGAGCCTTCGACGGCAAAACTACCACAAGGTAAGTAAAAGGTACGATGATCGCAGCAATGTGATTGAAGAGGCGTTTTTTGATATTGATGGTAAACCGACTCTTTTATGGGGAAATTACCACAAGGTAAGTAAACAGTACGATGAGCGTGGCAATGTGATTGAAGAGGCGTTTTTTGATGTTGATGCTAAACCTACCCTTTCATGGACAAAATACCACAAGGTAAGTAAAAGGTACGATGAACGTGGCAATGTGATTGAAGAGGCGTTTTTTGATGTTGATAGTAAACCAAGCCTTATTAGGGGAATATTCGGGGAAAACTACCACAAGGTAAGTAAAAGGTACGATGATCGCAGCAATGTGATTGAAGAGGCGTTTTTTGATATTGATGGGAAACCGAGCCTTCTACGGCAAAACTACCACAAGGTAAGTAAAAGGTACGATGATCGCAGCAATGTGATTGAAGAGGCGTTTTTTGATATTGATGGTAAACCCACTTTACACAAGGAAGGCTATCATAAGCTTGTTCAAAAATACGATGAGCGTGGCAATGTGACTGAAGAAGGGTACTTTGATATTGAAGGCAAACCGACTTTATATAAGGAAGGCTATCATAAACTCGTCCAAAAATACGATGAGCGTGGCAACCTAATTGGGAAGGCATACTTTGATGTTGAAGGCAAACCAACTTTATATAAGGATGGCTATCATAAACTCGTCCGACAATACGATGAGCGTGGCAAGCTAATTGGGAAAGCCTACTTTGATGTTGAAGGCAAACCGACTTTATATAAGGATGGCTATCATAAACTTGTCCAACAATACGATGAGCATGGCAACCGAATTGAACAGGCGTACTTTGATGTGGAAGCCCAACCGACTTTATATCAGAATGAGTATCATAAACTTGTTCGACAATACGATGAGCGTGGCAAAGTGATTGAATTCGCCATTTTTGATGTTGTG
>QNEL01000519.1 GCA_003645185.1 Candidatus Parabeggiatoa sp. nov. 3 | reverse complement strand
TGATCAGATGATGCGGTTGCCAGAATTGAACCGTCCGGACTAAACGCGGCGTGGTTGACCCAATTAGTATGCCCACGGAGCGTGGCAAGCGGTTTGCCGCTTGGCAGCGCCCACAGCCGGGCCATATTATCAAAAGAGGCGGTTGCCAGAATTGAACCGTCCGGACTAAACGCGGCGTGTATGACATAAGAGTCATGCCCACGGAGCGTGGCAAGCGGTTTGCCGCTTGGCAGCGCCCACAGCCGGGCCGTCTTATCTAGAGATTGGGTTTTGAGGGCTTCGTTGGTTTGTTCTTCTGCCTTCTCCTTTTGAACTAAAGCTTCTTGTTTCTGGGTTTCCGCTTCGACTTGGGCTTGTTTTGCCTTCTGTTCAGATTCTTCGGCTTTCTGCTTTTGAACTAAAGCTTCTTGTTTTTGAGTTTCTGCCTCCTTTTTCTGAGTTTCTGCCTCCTTCATTTGAAAAAACGCAAACACCGACAATAAAATCGCGACAATCAAAGCGGCCGTCACTGAAGACAAGATATTATTCCGCCGTTTACGTTCGGCCTTCGCCGCTGCATCAATTGCTGCTCGACTGTGTTGGATAAAGGCTTGTTGTAATGGAGTCGGGGCAGGTTGTTTATTGCTTTCTTGGGCTGTTTCTTGCCAGTTTTCAGCATTGGTACAGGCCGTGATATTCAGTAGAAAATCCGAACTGCGATTATTGTCATTCCAATCACTGGCGCGTTGTTGTAATACCGTATGCTGATGAGCGTGTTCTCTATCCAGTTCAATTGCTTGTACTAATTCGGGGAATGATTTCTCAAAGGGGCTTGCCTGAAAATCAATCCAATTAATCTTTCGCAAGGTGTCAGGCATGGTTGTTGGATCGGTTTCGCGGTGCAAGACACTGATAAAGCGTTTACTTTGCTCGGCCGCATAATCCACTTCGCGTTCGCAGTATTCTGATTCAATCGCATCCGGTGATAGCACAAACACGAAGTTGTCCGCACTGTCAATGCCTTTCAGGATTTCCTTCTCAAAATCAACGCCACTGCTAATGCTTTCCTGATCAAACCAGGTGGTTTTGCCGGTTTCTTGTAATTGGGTGTTCAGATCTCGGGCAAAATCGCTGTCTTTACGCGAATACGAGATAAAGACTTCCGTAGCCGTGTGATCTTTCGCCGCTTCACTGGCCGTGATGAGTTGTTGGTGTAGCTCAAGGGGGATGTGTTGTTGCCGTTTCTTGGACAGGCGTAACCACATTTTCGCGTTTTCTAGGTTATAGCCTCGCAATAAAAACGACGGTTTCTGATTTTCTAATCTCCATTTCAGGGCCCGCACTAACAACATTTTATGCTGTTTATGATAATCATGCTCCTGTTTCAGGATATTCAGGATTTCTTCAATATCACTGTCATAATCCGCATGTGCAGTATTCTCTGTGAAATCAACGTATTGCAAACTTCGCAACGTATCTGGCATATCGGAGAGGGGCGTTGGCACAATTAATAACGGCACAAGACGTTTGTGATATTTCAAGGCATGGGCTAATTCGCGCTGGCAAGATTTGGAGGCTACCGAAGACGGGGAGATAAAAAAGAGAAAATTATCGGCACCTTCGATACCTTGCTCAATCGCACAGTCATATTCGTCGCCTTTTTGGATATCACGATCCGGTGTCCAACAGGTTTTGGCATAACGCGATAAGGATTGAACCACGGCATCGCGAATGGCTTTATCCGGCTGCTCATAACAGATAAACACATCGGTCATCAGGTTTTCGGCGTTTTTGCGCGCTTCGCAAATGAAGTCGCACATTAACGGCGTGGGCTGGCACGGTGGTTGGTTGGGCGGCAAAAATTCGGTTAATAACCACTCTTGGGCGTTGTTGCGTTCGGAGCCCACTAACAGATGTTGGGTGGCTTTTTGATTGTGTTGCCAGTGCAATGCGTGTACTAAAATCTCGGTGTGCTGATGGAGGTAGGCTTTTTGTCGTTCTAGTGCGCGTACCAACTCTAAAAAGATGGCGTCAAACTCGGCTGGGTTGCTGAAATCTAGCTTTTGAACGTTTTGTAGCGCCGCTGGCATGAGCTTTGGCTCGATTTCGCGGTGCCACACCGTAATAATCCGTTTGCCCTGCGAAGCGGCATGGTTGATTTCTGCGACACAATAAGGCGAGGCAACCGAGGGCGGTGACACCACAAACACAAAATTATCGGCATGATCAATCCCTTTGAAGGTTTCTTGTTCAAAATCAACGCTACCTGTGTTAGTACTGCTTTCCTGAGTTTCTTGATCGAACCAAACCGTTTTGCCCGCTTCCTGTAATTGGGTATTGAGTTTGCGGACAAAATCGTTGTCTTTCCGCGAATAAGAGACAAATAGCTCCGTTCCGACTTGGCGGGTTGCGTTATCGCTGGCTGTGATCAATTCTTGATGCAGTGGCAAGGGTAGGTGTTGTTGCCGTTTTTCAGAGAGGCGTAACCAGGTTTTCGCCATTTCCAAATTATGGCCTCGCAATAAAAACAGGGATTTGCGATTTTCAAAAGCCCATTTTTTGGCCCGAGCCAGTAAGACTTTATGTTGTTTATAATATTCCTGATCGTCTTTCAGAATATTGAGGAGTTCATCAATCTGGCGGCCGTCATTGGACTGACTGGTTTTCTCTGTAAAATCAACGTATTGCAAACTTTGCAAGGCCTCTGGCATGTCCGAACTTGGCGTTGGTGCAACTAATAACGGTACAAGACGTTTGTGGTATTTCAAGGCATGGGTTAATTCGCGCTGGCAGTACTCAGAAGCCATCGAAGCGGGGGAAATGAAAAAGAAGAAGTTATCCGCCCCTTCGATCCCCTGCTCAATCGCATAGTCATAGCGCGTGCCTTTTTGGATATCGCGATCGTGCCTCCAGCAGGTTTTGGCATAACGCGATAAGGCTTGAATCACTGAATCGCGAATGGTTTTATCCTGCACGTCGTAACAAACAAAGATATCGGTTAACCCATTTTCAGCGTTTTTACGGGACTCGCAAATGAATTCACACATCAAGGGGGAAGGCTGACACGGCGGTTGGTTGGGGGGCCGAAATTCGGTGAGTAACCACTGTTCAGCGTTGTTGCGTTCTTCACCGATTAAGAGATGTTCAGCGGCTTTTTGGTTCTTTTGCCAGTGTTGCGCGTGAGTCAAAATCTCGGTATGCTGATGAATGTAGGCTTGTTGTTGTTCTAATGCGCGTATCAAGGCCAAAAAGGCGGTTTCAAATTCGGCACTGTCGCTGAAATCGAGCCATTGAATGATCCGCAGCGCCTTGGGCATGGTGTTGGGATCGGTTTCGCGATGCAATACGGTGATAAAGCGTTTACCGAGCGAGGCGGCGTAATCAACTTCTCGTTCGCAATATTCTGATTCAACGGCATCGGGTGAGAGTATAAATAAAAAGTTATCGGCACTGTCGATGCCTTTAAAGATTTCTTTCTCGAAATCGGCACCGGTGTCAATGCTTTCTTGATCAAACCAAGTGGTTTTACCGGCTTTAAGTAATTGGGCATTCAGTTGTCGCGCAAAATCGCTGTTTTTACGCGAATAGGAGATAAAAACCTCAGTACCCAATTGGCTGGTCGTTTCACTGGCCGTGATCAAGTCTTTGTGTAATGACAATGGGGGGTGTTGCGAGCGTTTTTCGTTGAGGCCTAGCCACGTTTTGGCTTTTTCAAAATTATGGCCTCGTAACAAAAACGCAGAATTGTGATTTTCGGCTGTCCATTTTAAGGCACGCGCCAATAACACTTTATGCCATTCGTAATATTCGTAATCGTTAAGCAGAATCGCCAGAATTTCATCTAGGCCGGTTTCGCGATGATTCTCAGTCAAATCAATGTATTGCAACCCACGTAGTGTTTCTGGAATCTCTGAATCCGGCATCTGCGTGATCAATAGCGGGATGATGCGTTTATTGTATTCCAAGGCATAAGCTAACTCGCGCTGGCAATATTCAGACGCTACCGAATCCGGTGAGATGAAGAAAATGAAATTATCGGCATTTTCGATACCGGTTTTGATCGCTTGTTGATAATCGGTGCCTTTTTGGATATCGCGATCGTGCGTCCAAACGGTTTTGGCATAGCGCGACAACGCGCCAAGTAGTTCGTTGCGAACGGGTTTATCGTTGATGCTGGCACAAATGAAAATATCAGTCATCAGGTTTTCCGCGTTTTTGCGGGCCTCGCAGATAAATTCACAAACCAGCGCAGACGGTTGGCACGGGGGTTGTGCCGGCGGCGTAAATTCAGTCAGTAACCACTGTTCAGCGGCCGAGCGTTTTGTACCAACAAGTAGATGTTGGGTGGTTTTTTGATTGTTTTGCCAATGCCGCGCATGGGCCAAAATCTCAGTGTGTTGATGCACATACTCGGTTTGCCGTTCCAAGACTGTAGTGAGTCGCTCCACGACACCCTCAAGCGCATCGATGCTGTCACCAAATACCGGTATTGTGGCGGTTTTCAGATAGTTAATCTCGTCGTGTTTGGCCCAGTGGTTTTCATAGGGCCCGGCCCATTCAAGTAAGCGTTGGCAATCGTCATCGGACAGTTTTTCTTGCCCAGCCAGCCAATCAGTGGTACCCACGAGTTTAAGCGAACGATTTAAGACTTCTTGCGTAGTGCGAATCTGTGGGTTCGGCAGGTTGAAAATTTGATAAAAGTTCACCAAGACTTGCTGATCGCCGGCCGACAAAACTTGCTCAGGCGTGTCAAAAATCACCATTTGATTAATTGGGATAACGCGCTTTCCTAACAAACGAGCATATTCCAATTCCAGCAGACAATAGGGCGAAGTCAGGCAGCGTGGTGCCATCACGTAGACGAAATTATGGGCAGATTCAATGCCATGATTGATGCGCTGGGCATAGTCATCGCCATCTGGGATGTTGACTTTATCGAACCAACCATCATAACCAGCCAATTTCAGTTGCTGGTGTAGGCGGGCGACAAAGTTTAAGCTTTCGCGACGGCCGTAGGAAATAAAGGCCTCCTTGAAGGTGAAATTCATATTTTTTCTTATATTTATATGTAGGGTGGGTAACGTGTTTTTGTTGCCCACCAATAGATCAATGTAGGGTGGGTAACGTGTTTTTGTTGCCCACCAATAGATCAATGTAGGGTGGGTAACGTGTTTTTGTTGCCCACCAAT
>QNEL01000518.1 GCA_003645185.1 Candidatus Parabeggiatoa sp. nov. 3 | reverse complement strand
TCTTCGTTTGCAGGTAATAAGTACTGAAGCACAAGTTTTCAGGTATTTTCTTTTATGTATTTCACGCTAAAGTTTCGCGGAGCGAAACTTTAGCGTGAAATGGTGGGTAACGTGTTTTTGTTGCCCACCATCTTCATTAAACTTAAAGCGAAGTTTGTTACCGCGCTAAGTATAAAGGGGAAACTCAATGAAAATACCTGTTTATTTATGCTTCAGTACTTACCATGAATCAAGGGATCAGAGTAATTGATTTTCAATTCCATCAAACTAGCACCAAGTAAAATACCTTCATTCAAGGCTATCTATTTACTAAATCAGATACTTCAACTGGGCAGTGTTCTTTACCGTCCTGTTATGTCAGTAAAAAAGATGATAGATAAGTTATTGAATTTATTATATATTAGATATTGTTATTAGATATTGTTAATATTAGTTCAATGTTCAACGTAGGGTGGGTAGCGTGTTTTTGTGCCGGCCCCATTAATTTTTTGAGTTCCAATGGTGGGCAGCAAAAAGACGCTACCCACCCTACGAAGATTGAGCCTTTCATAAAGATGGTATCCAATGCCCAAGCATTAGAAAAACTCTTTTAAGGTTTGGTAAATACTTTTTACACGCCAATCATACATTTTATTTGAAGTCTTACGACTTAAAAGTGACATCTCTACATTTACGTTCCCAATGAATTTTTCAATTCATCAGAATCAGTGACACGACTTTCATCCCAAGCTTATGAAAAATAATATTAAAACGATTGGCTACGCAATTACTGAAGAACAAGCTGCCGCTGCACGGCCCAAACCTGACAGGTTTTCAAAACCTGTCAGGTTTTTATCGCTCGACATTTTTTTGAAAGTCTATAGTATACCGACTGATATTGAACCAAAGCGTGTGATGTCGTATAGTTTAGGCTATACCGAATTATTGTCATTAATAACCTTTGTTTTTTGGCAGTTTATCAATATATTGTGAAAGGTATCAAGGCCTTAGCTTCAGGAATGTCTGATTCGCTTTCTTTTGAACACTGATTCATTTTATCACATTTAATCTCACGCAAAGGCGCTAAGGCGCAAAGTGGAAAATGAATTTGGGCGCATTTCTGTTTTCTCGCTTTTTACAAACACGCTTTGGATCGAAAAATCGCAATGCACCCTATTAAACTTTATTTCTTACTGCTCCCTGTCTTACTCATTTTATCAGCCCTCCTTGGCATCGCGATTGGTAGCACTGATATCCCGTACAGCATTGTTTTGCGCGTTTTAGCCTCAAAAGTCTTACCAACAGATTGGGTTATGATTCAAGACATCAGCGCATCACAACAAGTCATTATTTGGCTCATTCGTACTCCGCGAGTGCTTATCGCTGCCTTAGTCGGTGCGGCCCTTGCCATCGCTGGCGCTCAAATGCAGGGCTTGTTTCAAAATCCGCTTGCTTCTCCTGATATCGTCGGTACCAGTTCTGGTGGGGCATTCGGGGCAGTGATCGCTTTATCGATGGGTTTAGCCAGTTATTCTCTTTTTTATTTGCCCGTGTTTGCTTTTTTCGGGGCGTTTTTAGCCCTGTTTACCGTTTATGCACTCGCGACACGGCGCGGCAATACCCCTGTCGCCACTTTATTATTAGCCGGTGTTGCCTTGAATGCCTTAATCGGTGCCATGATTTCTTATGTGATTACCTTGGTGTGGTTAGAATACGATATCGCACGAGAAATCATCTTTTGGTTAATGGGCGGCTTAGACAGTCGGACTTGGATACATGTTGGGATTGCCCTCCCGGGCATCTTGATAGGCACGCTGATCGCGTTATTATATACTCGCGAATTGGATATATTACTGATGGGGCAAGAAACTGCTTATTCATTAGGGGTTGAAGTGGAACCCGTGAAACGCATTATATTAACCAGTAGCGCTTTACTCACTGGAACAGCAGTTGCAGTCAGCGGTATAGTTGGCTTTGTCGGGTTGATTATTCCACATATTGTTCGCCTCCTGATTGGCCCCAAACATCGTTATTTAGTGCCTGCCAGTGCCTTGATGGGAGCGACTTTTCTGATTTTGGCCGATTTACTGGCACGCACCCTCCATCGGCCCGAAGAAATACGACTCGGTATTTTAACGGCCGTTTTTGGTGCCCCATTTTTTCTTTATCTGTTATTACGAGATCAAAGGCATTTTTGATTTTTCTTTGGAGTGCAAAATTTATTTTGCTTTTCATAGATTAGAGACGCGAAGCATCGCGTCTCTACAAGAGCATGATTCGCACTGATTTTTAAATGACTACGTTAGCATTACATCACGCCGGGGTAGAAATCGACGGCCGTCAGCTTATTCAAGAGGCCTCATTAACACTCTCACCTGGCCAATTAACGGCCTTTATTGGGCCTAATGGTGCCGGTAAAACCACTTTATTGCGTTTATTGGCGGGATTATGGCAGCCGACTGAAGGGGTTGTTACGCTCAATGGGCGCAAATTATCGCAATTTAAACGACGCTTGTTAGCCCAACAGATCGCTTTTGTGCCACAAAATACTGAGATCAATTTTGCTTTCAGCGTAAAAGATATCGTCATGATGGGACGAAATCCTCATTTGGGACGCTTTGTGCCTGAAAATCTTTCAGATCACGAGTGCGTTGAACAAGCGATGTTAAAAACGGATATACTTCATCTAGCCAATCGGCCCGTGACTGAACTGTCTGGTGGCGAGCGACAACGGGTTGTGATCGCACGCAGTTTGGCTACCCTTGCACCGATTATTTTATTAGATGAACCGACGGCGAGTCTTGATATTGCTCATGCACTGGAAATACTGGATTTGCTTAAAGCATTATCTGAAGCTGGTCAAACCATAGCCTTTTCTATGCACGATATCAATACAGCAGTACGTTATGCGAATCAACTGGTATTGGTACATCAAGGGCGTATTGTTGACTTGGGTTTGCCTGAACACGTTTTAACCGAAGCTGTGATGAATAAAGTTTTTGGTGTTAAAATTGAAAAGATGCTAACATCGACAGGGAAAAGCTTTTTCTATCTCAGTTTATAAATAACAATGATATATAGAGGGGAATGGTGGGCAACAAAAACACGTTACCCACCCTACAAGAGATAAACGAATTACAAACGATTAACCAACCCCAATGATATATAGAGGGGAATGGTGGGCAACAAAAACTCGTTACCCACCCTACAAGAGATAAACGAATTACAAACGATTAACCAACCCCAATATAAGGGAATGGTGGGCAACAAAAACTCGTTACCCACCCTACAAGAGATAAACGAATTACAAACGATTAACCAACCCCAATATAAGGGAATGGTGGGCAACAAAAACCCGTTACCCACCCTACAAGAGATAAACGAATTACAAACGATTAACCAACCCCAATGATATATAGAGGGGAATGGTGGGCAACAAAAACACGTTACCCACCCTACAAGGCTTTGGCTTGAGATGATTTTTGAAATATTCCAAAAGACAAATTACAATCAATAATTAAAAAAAATGAATGATCATTCCTACCTTTATAATGCGGCTTTTATTGACGATTTATATGAAGCATACTTAGTCAATCCTCTTGATGTGAGCGAAGAATGGCGTGAGTATTTCGCTCAGTTGCAACAAGAAGAGCCACTCAAACAGCCCGAAATGCCACATGCACCGATTAGAGCCGCTTTAGCGCGGCGCTTAACGCCGCATTATAACCATTTCCATTTACATCAGGATACTGAAAAGACAACACAAGCAATATGGGCTAAAAAACAGTCCTCTGTTCTACGGCTTATTAATGCTTACCGTTTTCGAGGGCATCAACACGCCAATTTAGAACCCTTGAACTTGCAAGCACGGCCGGATCTTGAAGAATTATATCCAGAATATTATGGCCTGACACAAACTGATCTGTCCAAAGTCTTCTATACCGGTTCTTTATACGGTGTCGACTATGAAAAATTATCGGATATTCTCAAACGAATCCAAACCATTTATTGTGGCAGTATCGGTGCTGAATATATGCATATTACAGATACTGAACAAAAACGATGGATTCAACAACGTTTGGAAGGAACATTAGCTAAACCTAATTTTCTCAGTCAAACCAAACGCAATATTCTTGAACGTTTAACAGCCGCACAAGGGCTAGAAGAATATTTGCATAGAAAATATGTTGGGCAAAAACGCTTTTCGCTGGAAGGCGGCGAAAGCCTGATTCCACTATTTGATCAACTTATTCAACAAGCTGGGGGGATGGGGGTTCAAGAAATCATCATCGGCATGGCACATCGGGGTCGTTTGAATGTACTGGTCAACGTTTTAGGTAAACGCCCAATAGATATCTTCTCAGAATTTGAAGGTAAAACGAACATCCAAAAAGGTTCGGGTGATGTCAAATATCATCTCGGTTTTTCATCCGATGTGATGACACCAGGCGGATTGGTGCATTTAGCCATGGCTTTTAATCCCTCGCACTTAGAGATCATCAATCCAGTGGTAGAAGGAGCAGTACGTGCCCGTCAGGAACGATACGGTGATAAGCAACGTAACCAAGTTTTACCAATACTGATTCATGGCGATGCCGCGTTTGCGGGGCAAGGCGTGATCATGGAAACCCTCAATTTATCAGAAACGCACGGTTATGGCACCGGTGGCACCGTGCATATCGTCATTAATAATCAAATTGGCTTTACCACCAGCGATCCATTAGATTCACGTTCCACACTCTACTGCACAGATGTCGTTAAAATGGTGCAAGCCCCGATTTTTCATGTCAATGGAGATGATCCAGAAGCCGTATTATTCGTGACTAAACTGGCGCTTAATTTCCGGATGGCCTTCAATAAAGATGTCGTGGTTGACATGGTTTGCTATCGCCGTTATGGGCATAATGAATCAGATGATCCGTTTGCAACGCAACCGGTTATGTACAATAAA
This sequence comes from Candidatus Parabeggiatoa sp. nov. 3, assembly GCA_003645185.1. GTDB lineage: Bacteria > Pseudomonadota > Gammaproteobacteria > Beggiatoales > Beggiatoaceae > Parabeggiatoa. Next base: position 301 of record QNEL01000518.1, on the reverse strand, counting down.
ATCAAAAACCATCCGAAAACGCAGGCCATTTACGCTCAACGTTTAATCAAGGAAGGGATTATTGAGCAGGATGAACAGGAAACACTATTAAAACAATATAGGTCAGCCTTAGAAACAAATGAAGTGGTTTCCCGCCCAGTGAGTAAAGAGTTTAAACACGGTGTCAATTGGAGGCCCTATATTGGAACACACTGGACAAGCCCAGCTCATACCAGTCTTAGCCAAGAAAAACTGCAACACTTGATAACCCAATTCACCACCATACCAGAAGGTTTTCAACTCAATCGAGGCGTTTCCAGAT
>QNEL01000517.1 GCA_003645185.1 Candidatus Parabeggiatoa sp. nov. 3 | reverse complement strand
CGTGGATTCTTGTTCAAAGCCCCTCATCCCCAAAAACCACATTCGCATCCCATTCTCTAGGCGAAAGCGAATTTGGCTAATGCGAAGTTATGTGCGCCAAGCGTGAGTTAGTGAATATCTGGCATAATCACGGGTATGACTTGATTTCTGTTTTTACGATAAAACCGAAAATCGCTATCCAACGTCAAAACGGCACTATTGGGATAGAGTTCTGCCATTACTCACTAAACAGGCATCTGCGAAAGACATGGGTACATTGGCATATTTTCCCATTAATTGTTCAACCTTTTCTACTTCATCATCAAAATGGAAGGGTACTTTCATAAAATCGTTCAGTGCCAAATTAATGACTCCATTTGTCCCACCTATATCCTGACGTGCTAAAAAGCAAGCCTCAGTCATAACCGCTTCACAGGTTAACAATGGGGAATTGATACTTTTGGAATTGATACTTTTGATTTGATGCGTCATCCAATCGTGATAAGCATCACGACGATTAAGTAATGCGACTAAAGGGCCTGTATCAAGTATGACAGGTTCTTTCATAAACCAAAACCCTCCATATAGGCTTTATTGGTAGAAAGATCTTCTGGCCCTTCTATACAACCAATATAATCTTTCGCTAAGTCATAGCATGAAACGGCTTGAGTTTCAGTTGCAGTCTGATTCAGAACGGGTTTTTCGCTTTTCATTTTGCACAAAACGACAATGATGTCATCAATATTAGCCGTCTCAGGCAATTGTGAAATCGCGGTGATTGCAGATTGTTTTAATATTTCCATTAGAAATACATTTTCAATAGATAATGTGTTGATTCCTCAATGGTTATTGTCTAAAGAGGATAACACGGATTTCATTTTTTTCAACACAGAGACACAGAGAAACACAGAGTTTCACAGAGATTTTGTTTTGTAGACTCCGACGTGGTTTTCAGTGAATGCTGAATTTAAAAAACTCTTGTTATAACAAATACTTATAATCTTTTTCTATTGTTTCCAGTCCGACTTTTTTCCAATCGTTTTCAGAATCGAGTCGTATCTGACAAAGCACTTGTAATAATACTGGCCAATAGTGACTTTTTTCTAATATCCACTCAGCATCGTCTTGAGACAGTGACACATACTGTAATAGTTCACGCGCTTCTTGTTCTGTTAAAGGGCCAAGTTCAATTTGTCCAAAGATGTTGAAAAAAGGGGAAGGTTTTCCCAGTTGATGAGCCGTTTTAATCAATTTATCAATAGATTGGCGCGATGTGACACAAAATCCTAATTTGCCATTACAGTGATTGCCAAGGTAACGTAGATTGCCCCAAAAGGGTTGATCGAGTGCGGGTAATTGTAAGCCTTTTTCAATCTGATCGATCAAAAGTACGGTTGCTCTATCCAGATTATTTTCAAAGATTTCGGTCAGTTTGGCGAAATCATGATGCTCATCAGGTGCCGGAATATTCAGGGTTTCTAATATCAGACGCAAAAAACTGTCCGGTTTGTGTGTGCGTACATCGTCAAAGTCTATTAATACCCAATCAAAGAGTGGTTCCAGCCAATCTTGACGTTGCCCATCGCGTAATACGCTTTGCTCAAGATAATGGATTGACTTGACATAATTTAGCAATGAGGTTTTACCACAGCGTTTGGGCCCGGTTACGGCAAGATGTTGCAATATACTCTGATTCCAAGCTTGGAAAATTCTGTTCAATTGGGCATAGCGTCCAAAAAACTGACGGGGATGGTGGATGGGGCGAGCAATAACAGGGATAATAAGGGGTTCATTAGAAAGCGGTTTGGGTGGCAGTGGCGGCGATTTGAAGTCAGGATTTTCAGGTTTTTTTTGGGCGGCATAGAGTAACTCATCGCGCCGTCGTGGTTTAAGCCGCAAAGCATTAGCCAGTTTTAAGATATGCTCTCGTTTACTAGGCAGGCTTTCACCCGTTTTCCAACGCATGATGGTTTGCCGCTTAACACCAACATCGCTGGCTAATTGCTCGTATGTTGAATTGTTATTACGCTGATGCTCGCTAAGCAGTTTTGCAAAGGTGTACATTTTGAGTTTGGCACTTTGGTGTCTTTCGCAATAGTTAAGCCTAGGCGAACACGCAGGTTCGCCCCTACATTGTCTCCGTAGGGGCGAACCTACGTGTTCGCCCACTATCATTCCCTATTAACAACAACGCCCAGAGCGCTTTATTCTGTTGATCCGCCTCGGCGGCTCATGATCTCCCGAAACCTTTCCAGATAACCATTGTATTTCTGGTTAATCTTCTCTTCTTCCAGGCGTTTATTCTGCAACTGTTTCTGGTTGTCTTGGATACGTTTTGTCACACGGTCAATATCCCTTTGAATGGTATCCCGTTGGCTATCCGAAACATTCAGATTGTTTTCACTGCGTTTCTTACTTTTATCAAGATCTTTAAGATTCTCTTTTAGAATATTAAGCGTGCTTTCGATGGGTCTGAGCTGTGCAGCTATCGAATACAGTATAGCCTCACGACTTGTATCAATATCCCTTTCGGTGCTAAAGAGTTTTAGCAAGGCATTGTCTTCCTCGCGTTGTTCTTCCTTTCTGCGCTCTTCTTCTTGTTGTTTTTCCTGTTCAGCAATCTCTCCGGCCGTTGGCGCAGGATCCACCTCTTTCCAGCCGCCGTTTTTCAGACGCTTCCAATATCCCTTTTGAGAATATTGTGCTGGTACATAATTGCCGCATTCATAAACACCATCCTGATTATTCCAACAATAGTAGTCACTGGCAGCTTGTAAAGGTGTTGCGATTAACAACAGAACAGGAAATAAAGCCAATTTCTTGATGTCATTATTTTTCATCAGCATTGGTTCCTTTGGTTTTTAAAAGGTGTAGGGGCAATCCCTTGTGGTTGCCCTTTTAAATCCATCGTGGTTGCCCACTCATTAAAAGCCGCACATCCCACCGCCACAGCCTCCAGAAGCACAACTGGGTTCAGGATTTTTTAAGGCATTACTATTAACGAATTGTCCGCCACTGATTAAGCGTTGCACTGGGCTATTGGCAGATGTGGTACCGACATCTATACCCGCAGTGGCACAAACATCACCCCAAGTATTCAGTTTTTCAGTCATGCCGTGTTTGACTTCGACGACTCGTCCATTTTCCATACAGCGGTAATCATACGTTGCCATTTTATAAAGTCTCCTGATGGTTTGTAAATTAATAGAAAGGGTTAGAAAGGGCGCAGGAGTGGCCCTCTTTTCGTTCAAATTTATTTTGCGGTTTTTTTGGAGTGCAAAATTTATTTTGCGGTTTTTTTGGAGTGCAAAATTTATTTTGCGGTTTTTTTGGAGTGCAAAATTTATTTTGCATTGATCTATCTTTAGTCGGATTGGTAAGCGGCCCGTCAAAAAGTCGTTTTTTTCATAAAAACATTGATATTGCAAAATAAATTTTGCACTCCAAGAGGGGCGCAAAATAAATTTTGCACTCCAAGAATCGCCTTGCATTGTAAATAGGGCCTTTTGCCATTGGCTTCAAGTTTTAATTGATAATTGATAATTGTCAATTAACTAACAAACCGGTGTGCATTCCAAAAAATTTGCATCCAAGGCCCGTTTTCGTTTTGCCAATCGTCAGGTAGCCATGAATATTGATGGCTTAAAAACAGTCTTTCGGGATGGGGCATCATGATTGTAAAACGGCCATCTAGCGTTGTGAATCCCGTTATGCCTAATGGGGAACCACTGGGATTGGCTGGGTAAGATGTTGTGGCTTGCCCCTCATTATTGATATAGCGCAATGCGACTAAATTCGTTTCAACCAATTTTTGCATTGTCTGTTTTTCGTACTGCGCTTGCCCTTCGCCGGATGAAACGACTATCGGTAAACGCGATCCGGCCATGCCTTGTAACAAAATAGAAGGCGAATCAGTGACTTCTACCATGACTAATCGGGCTTCAAATTGTTCTGATTGATTACGCACAAAAGTGGGCCAGTGTTCAGCGCCGGGTATTAAGTCATGTAATTGTGCCATCATTTGACAACCATTGCACACGCCTAAGGCAAAAGTATCGTCTCTGTGGAAAAAGGCTGAAAATTCATTATTAGCGCGCGCGTTATATAATATGGATTTAGCCCAGCCGCCACCGGCACCTAATACGTCGCCGTAAGAAAATCCGCCGCAGGCGGCTAATCCTTGAAAATCACTTAGGGTAATGCGCCCAGTTAAAATATCACTGGTATGCACATCAATACAAGTGAAGCCGGCCCGTTGAAAAGCGGCCGCCATTTCTAATTGCCCATTCACGCCTTGTTCACGGAGAATAGCGATCCTTGGTTTGATTATCGACTTTTGAGTTTTGTATTCTGAAATGCTCTCTAACTCTCCTGTATTGAAGGTGTCGAAAGACGCTAATTCAAAAGTGCAATGCACTGACAAACCCGGATCATTCAGATTCAATAACGCCTCATATTCTTGTTGGGCACAATCGGGGTTATCGCGCAGACGCTGCATTTGATAACTGGTTTCGCTCCAAGCACGTTGAAGGGTATCACGGGGTGAACTGAAAATCGGTGTGTCATGTTGATAAAACGTGATCGTGTCGCAGTGATTGGGTGTGCCCAGTCTATGAACATGCTCACTCAAATCAGTGTGTTGTGAAAAGGCATTTTGTACGTCAGCCAAATCACGTTGTTTGATTTCTATCACAGCGCCTAATTCTTCATTAAACAAAGTGGCTAAACTGTCATCAGTGCCCAAAACATCAAGATGAATGTCGATACCGCAATGCCCGGCAAAAGCCATTTCACACAGCGTGACAAATAATCCGCCATCGGATCGATCATGGTAAGCTAGGATTTTGCCTTGTCGGCTTAAAGCTTGGATGAGGTGAAAAAAGTCTTTGACATCCTTTGGGTTATCGACATCAGGCGCGGTTTCGCCTAGTTCGTTATAAACCTGTGCTAAGGCTGAACCGCCTAAACGATTATGCCCCTTTCCTAAATCTATTAATAATAAGACACTGTCTCCCCCTCTGATCTGTGGTGTGAGATGACGGCGATTATCTGAAACCCGTGCAAAGGCTGAAACGATCAAGGATAAAGGCGCGGTGACGGATTGATTATCCCATTGTGTGTGCATCGACAGCGAATCTTTGCCGACGGGGATGTTGATACCGAGTGCAGGGCAAAATGTCATGCCCACAGCTTTAACGGTTTCAAACAAAGCCGCATCTTCACCCGGTTGCCCAGCCGCAGCCATCCAATTCG
>QNEL01000516.1 GCA_003645185.1 Candidatus Parabeggiatoa sp. nov. 3 | reverse complement strand
ATGGTGGGCAAACGGGCGGTGAAATCTGGGTTTGATATTGAGTTCAATGCCGCCCGTTTACCCACCCTACAAATCTGGGGTGAAAAAAAAGTAGCAAAAATACCTGAAATTTAACACCCTAGGCTGATGCTTTATCCACCCTACAACTCAGCGAAGGAACGAAGTTTCTTCGCAGTCCTTGAAATGACACCGCTCAATTTGTGACGGCGTTTAAAAATCCGTTAAATTTATTGGGGCGAATTTGGAGACACTAATTCTTTGCTGACAATCTCGCCGCCTTCATAACACCAAATTTCAATCGGTGCCATGACTTCACCCTTGTCATCAAAATCAACGTTGCCAGACGCACCTTCGTAATTAATCGGCTTGCCAGCTTGCAATAACTCAAAGGCCCGTTTCAAATCCTCGGTGCTGGCATTAATTTTTTCACCGGGCTGCCCGGCAACTTTGCGCAACTGATCACGAAGGCCTACTGGGGTAATGGAGCCATTCTGCACCTGAGCGGCTTCGGCTGCTAATGCTTCGATGATGACGGCATCATAAGCGTTAGGCAGAAACGGTGCGGTTGATGGCGATTCACCATATTCGGCTTCATAGCTGGCATTGAAATTCAAAAGTGAAGCTGTTTCTGCCGCGCCTGGGCCGGTACCACACATGCCCTCTAGTACATCAGCCCCGACCACTTCAATCAATTTTTCTGACTTACTCGCATCCACAAATAGGAATTTGTCAAAGAATCCCTTCTTAAGGGCTTGAGGAAGATAAACACCAATATGTGCTGGGAAACTGATGGCAATCAGAGCCTCAGGTTCGGAGCCCTCAACGGCTTGAGACAATTCGCTCTGATAACTGGTGGTTTTGTCTTCGTGTGGGACCGAGGCAACGACGCTACCCCCTAATTTTTCAAAGTTTTCCGTGAAAACCGCCATCAAACCACGACCATAAGGATCATCAATATAGAGTATTGAGACTTGTCGATAACCGGCATCATAAGCCATTGAGGCTAAAACAAGGCCTTGCGTTGTATCGGATACCGCAGTACGGAACAGAAAATCATGGCCTTTATCCGCTTCAAGATCGGTGATTTTAGGAGAGGTTGCGGCGTAGCCCATTTGCGGCACTTGGTTGGGAATAGCGACTTGTTCCGCAATAGGAATAGTCACACCACTGGTAGCGGAAGCAATAAGTGCAGCTACGTCCCACGTCTCAATCAACGGACGGGACGCTGAAACGCCAACGGTGGGATCGGTTTTGCTGTCTGCTACGATCAGAGTAACGGGATAACCCGCTTTTCCCAGATGCTTGATAGCCAGTTTTGCCGATTGTAGAAAGGATTTTCCAAATTCAGACCAAGAACCCCGTAAAGGAAAAACCCCACCTAATTTGACACGCGATATCGGGTTTATCCGTGGCCCGATCTTTCGCGTTACGGGCGAATGAGTTCTAAATTCCTCTGCAACTAAATCCACCAGCAAGGTGCTGGTCTTACGGCACAAACCACGTTGACAGGCTTCTTCCAACATCGTATAGCCGTCACCACCCCCTACCAAGAAATCATGAGTGGCGATTTGATAGGTTTTGTCCATCTCAACCGCCGTACCCTCTATACTGAGACTGGTGACAACCCCACCTTCAAGCAAGGCATCCGAACACGCTTTATGGTCACAATAATTGACTTGCATCCCAGCGATGTTTGGAAACGCGCCGGTTGTTTCACCACCAGCGTGCGTTAAACCATGATCTAAGGCGGCCACTAACTCACGGCCAGTTACCTCTAAAACCACCAGCGTATTACCCAAAGGTAGTGTCATCAACAATTCGGCCAGCGTCACTTCGCCTTCACCGATGCTGGTACGCAGGATACCCGTATTTGTCAAGGCCGCAACCGCGCCTTCGCTTTTAGCAGCTTCCAACATCACATCGGCGACGAGATTACCGAGTGCGCTTTCTTGGTAACGTATAATCTCTTCCGTCCCATGAAAAAACATCCCGGCAACACCGACCACCTCAAAGTTGTTGGGCATCAAAGTGGCTTGCGTGACGGCTATACCGTCTTGAGAACACACAATATCGAGGGGGGATAGAACATCGCCATTTTCATCAAAATTAACCTCGCCAGACGCACCGGTGTAGTTAATTGGCTTACCAGCTTGCAACCGTTCTCTGGCCCGTTTCAAATCCTCAATACTGGGTTCGATTTGCTCGCCGGGCGGGCCAGCCACTTCACGCAAATGATTACGAATGGAGACTGGGGTGATGACTTCACCGTTCTTCTTCGCAGCCCACGCAGCTAATGTAGCGACAATGACCGCATCATAAGCGTTCTCACTAAACAGTTGCGGTGATGATTCACCATATTCTGCTTGATAACTGGCATTGAATTTGTCCCGTGAATCGGTGGAGACAAAACTCGGTGCCGCAGCACAGGAACCGTCTGGTATGGCTACCCCGACCATTTGTTCAAGAATGGTTTTGGACTGCGTTGTCACCACCGAAAGAAATTGAGTAAAGAATCCACCCATAAGGGCTTCTTTGACATAGACGCTGGCGTGTTGTGGGTAACTTAAGGCGACCAGTGCTTCCGCACCTTCTTGAGCGGCTTGTTTCAATTCATTTTGATAACTGGGTGCAACCTCAATACTGAGCGGTATCGCAGCGACGATCTTGCCCCCCCAATTTTCAAAGTTTTCCTGAAAAACATCGCTGAGGCCTTGATTCTGTTCAACGTAAAATATCGCCAATTTTCGGTAGCCTTGATCGTAGGCTGCCTTCGCTAAAACAATGCCATAAGCGGTCTCAGAGACGCTAGTACGGAAGAGCCAATCCTGATCTTTGTCTGCGGGAAGTTCGGTGATAACCGAGGCGGAAGAACTGTAGGCAATTTGCAAGACTTGGTTAGGAATAGTGATTTGTTCTGTAACAGCAGTGGGCATTTCATTGAATGCGCCGCCCACGAGAACTTGCACGTTATGTTCCTCAACCAACTGACGCGCCGCCGCCACGCCTTCAGTGGGATTTGTTCCACTGTCTTTGGATATCATCTCAACCTCAAAGCCTGCTTCGGTCAGATGTTTGATGGCCAGTAAAGCTCCATTGTGTGGCTTTTCTCCATAAAACTCAGAGCCTATACCGCTTAATGGGAAAAGGCCACCAATTTTAAGGGGGCCTAACAGTGCTGCGTTAGTGAGTACAAATTGCAAAGGCTTGGTATTCGGTGTCATCGAAAAAACCGCCTTATAATGCACTAAACCCTCACTGCCACTGCTGACTTCCAGAGCGGGAACATGCAGCGTGTTATTTTCTGTAGAGAATGTGGCTGAAACCGGGGTGGTTGCCGAGGCCTCTTTGATATCCTGAAGGACAAATATCATAGGACTTTGGCTTTCTGTCAACCAATCCATATTCACATCGAAGGTGCCCGATGGTTGTACATCTACGATTGGTATATGCAATTTGCCAGTTGTCCAAGAAAAAGAGGGGTATTCCACTTCAGCCGAGACAGGACTAGCCAATCCGAGTAGGCCCAGCCCAATTGGGATTATTCGCTTTTTTTTCATTTTTACAAATCTCTAAAAATTGAGAGTATGGGATATAACGTTTCCCGATCTCATGACGTACAGTTATATCAAGAAAATCGAACCGCAAAATAACATGCATTCCAAGAGGGCCGCAAAATAAATTTGGAACGAAAAGAGGGCCGCAAAATAAATTTGGAACGAAAAGAGGGCCGCAAAATAAATTTGGAACGAAAAAAGGGCCGCAAAATAACATGCATTCCAAAAGGGCCGCAAAATAAATTTGGAACGAAAAGAGGGCCGCAAAATAACATGCATTCCAAGTGAGCCGCAAAATAAATTTGGAACGATAATGATTTGTACTTCATTCAATCGGGAAACGCTATAAAAGATAGCCCGCACAAAGCGGGTATTAAAAATCAATGACATTTAAAACCTTCACTGATCAGTCGTTTCGTTTACAAAAGCATAAATGTAATCTTTTTTAAAACGTCGACGTTTCGATAAAAGACAATTGGCGGCAATGTCCGTGCCAATATGCCTGACTAGACTTCATTATAAACTTATCGAAGGGTAAAGGAAACTACGCAAAAGTTTTCGCTGTCAACTTTTGTTTCGCCAAGGGTAATAGGCTTTAAATAAGTAGGTTAACAAAAATAAATAACATTTTTTGAAAATAAGATTGATCTTGAACTGATTAATCTTAATCAGCGTAAATCATGACAATCAGTACAATCAGCGTTCTATTAAGTCATTCAGCTTTTTTAAAATTTAGAATAGAACGCAGATGACACTGATGAGACTGATCTACGCAGATAATAAAACTTAATACCGATCATTTATAATGAGTGTCGTGATCAAGATGATGTTGAACAGCATCGTTCTCCGATTTTTCCCAAAAAGGGTGCCCGATGAACATCAACAGATTTGTTTACCCATTGCATAAACTTATAGCAAAATCAATACCAACTCTTTAAAAATGAGTTAAGTGATTGTATTTTATGACTTTTTGATATTATGGCGATTTACAGCAGCAGTCTAAAATTTAGACGCATAGTCTAAAATTTGGACGCATAGTCTAAAATTTAGACTGTTTTTTTTATTTCCTATACTGCTTTAGATAATTAGTGTTTGAACGAAAATTTTTTTCAACACAGAGTACACAGAGTACCACAGAGTGCCACAGAGAATGAATAAGTCTATGATTTTTATATATATTATGATACAAAATGCTTGGTAAATGTATGTGTTTTTTACCCAGGAGGAATGGTGGGCAAACGGGCGGCTTCAATCTGGGTTTATATTAAGTTCATTGCGGACAGTGATCCCACCCTACAAATCATATGTGAAAAAAAATCATCCCGTACCTGAAATGTTAAACTAAACCGAACTACGTCTCCATAGTCGATTCGTCTTCAAAACCGTACATGAGACTTTCGCTTCATACGGCTCCTTTATTAATAACGATATTACTATCTCTTGTAGAATGTTTTTAGACACTCTATAGATTTAGCTATACTTTTTGGATTCTTTTTTGGTGTTGATATTTCATCGCTATTAGGGAAGGCATCAACTATGTTAATGTCTCCTTCGTTTAACGGAATATCGATTCCTTAATTTCTAGCGTCTTATTATTAATAATGAGTAAGTCTGCTTATATTAACCATTACAGCTAACCATTTGCTTTTTACTCAATCCTCTACCAACGTTAGCGTAGGAT
>QNEL01000515.1 GCA_003645185.1 Candidatus Parabeggiatoa sp. nov. 3 | reverse complement strand
AGCCCGGTGCCGATCAACTCTCCTGTTGGCGTTTTGAGTTGAAAATTGATCACTTCTCCTAATAGGGCATTCTTGAAGGCATCGGTCAATTTGAAATGGATCGTTTCTGATGTTTTGCCGCCTTCAAGGGTTTGATTGTCGCCTTCAATCACTGTTAATTGAGCGGCGCTACCTGCGACAACTATGACTGATGTCCCAATGAACAGTGCGGTATTGTTTTCTAATACGCCAGTCAGGGTATGATTGCCGACGGTGTGCGTGCCTTTTAGACAAGGCTATCGCACTATAAGTTCTTATCTGATATAGCTTAGAGCACATTGCCATTTTCAGGGCTAATTTGGTAACATATTGATTTTTAAAAACTTGACGACATTTACCTTGATGAAAAAATTCTTGAGTAGATAGCTTTCTGGTAAGTTATCAACGCGCTTAAATGGAATTAAATGCCCTAATTGCCCATCCCAAACTGGTGCGGATGCTTCGCCAAGGATGATCATGACTGCGACTGGATCAGGTTCAATGGATTGGTAGCTCACGACAACAATAATATCGGCCGGTTGCCTAATATGACGGCTGTTTACATTTTCACTCACATCGTTTTTAAGGGAAGCTGTCCTAAATAATGGTGACAACGATCCCACCCTAGTGCAGTAAAGCGGAAATGATCAGACCACCCAGCCATCAAAAGCCAACAGCTTTTAGCTTCGCTGACCGAAGGTGGGCTACGCTAAAGCAGTTGTCTAAAAGCTTAAGTCAGGTGGTGGTGACTACATCCACACAATCGTATTTATTAGCATCGTTATTATAACAAAATTGTCAATACTATTCACAATTATAATTTGCGCTTTTTTGGAAGTAAAAATCCATTTAAATCTGCCCGTTTTATAAAAAACTTGCACCATGTTAGTCACCACCACCTGACTTGAGCTTTTAGACAACTGCTTTAGCGTAGCCCACCTCCGGTTCACGCTTTCACGCGCTTTGTACAGCGAAGCGAAACTACGCTAAGAAACAATATTTTGCGCGCAAAATCTTTGGCGTGAACCGAAGGTCAGCGAAGCTAAAAGCTGTTGGCTGAGTGGCTGGGTGGTCTGGATATTTCCGCTCTCCTGCACTAGGGTGTTAAATTTTAGCCAATTTATGGGTTTATTTTTCACTCTATTTTTATTCCAAATGGGGGGATGGTGGGATCGCTGTCGGTGACATAAGGGTTTATTATTGAGTTCATTGTCGCATCGCTAACCCACCCTACAAATCTGGTGTGAAAAAAAAAGTAGCCAAAATACCTGAAATTTAACACCCTAATCCCACCCTAAGAAAAATAGATAACCCTCAATTCGTTTCAATCGGATAGAAATCAACTACCTAGCTTTTGCCTCATTTTAGAAAACTGTCCACCTGCTTATGTTTTTTGGGACAACCCAGTTGTCCCCCATTCTGTAGCCCACAACGCTTCCAACACAGACTGTTGACGTTCCAAGCTATTTTGTACTCGCTGAAAGTACATGGGATAACATAGAGACTGTGCAAATTGAATCAGTTCAAGCCATCTTTGTTGTCTCTTAATTTTGTTCCACTTGTCTGGATAAAAATTGGCGAGGATCATCTCACATGCTAAAATTAATTCTTTCGGTGGCATCTCCCAACGAGGAATGCTCACTTTTAAATCATCTTTTCGATTACCTTTGGGTTGATGTCCACCTGCTTGTAAATGAAAAAGCGGTCCCGCTTGATAATGACCCTCATCACTGCGGTTGGCTAGATCAAGATGCCAACGCAATTGCAAATCATTTTTTAAAACATCCCAAACCTCAATAACGGTGACGAGTTGGCTAAAAGGGGGTAGATCATCTTTTGTAGGTGGATTAATCGCGACATCAATATAGACATGAGGCGCAATTTGTTTTAATTTTTTGCTTCCTATCGGTACGAACTTTATAGGTGCTACAGAATCAATGGTGTATCTATAAGACTGTACCTGTCCTAATTTTCTCAGTTTTCCACAGGCTGCATCAAGAGAATTTTTACTCTTAGGATTAATCAGTTCTTCTTTGCAAAGTAGATTACTCAAGGAAGCCAGATTTGAAGCCATCTCTTTTGCGGTTGGCACAGTTGGCATTTTATTTAAGTTCCACTCCTGATTTCACCATTCTGAATTTTCTCGACAAAGAGTTCTTCCCCATCGTCAATTTTCAAACCCTGCTTTTGATATTCACCTGTCTCGACACATTTCCAACAAATGTACTTGCGGTGTACAAAAGTGTAGGGCAGTGGATCATAAGCCATTACCGTAAATTCATCTTCTATCGGCTGATGACATGAATCACAAACGTACCATAGCAAGGTATCAGTATCATTTTTCCAACGTGATTTGGCTGGCGATAATGTCAAGTTCAGTTTCTTATTCAGACACGATACTCGTTCTTGAGCCGTCATGTTGCCTAAGGAGTGATCACATAACGCTTTTCCCCAATCAGCTAAACGGTGTTGCCACCATCGTGTCCAGCCTTCACTGAATACGCCTGTGTACATCACTTTGTCTTGACGCAAAATATTAAGCATTTTATCAACGTCTTTTCCTGTTTTTGCTACCCCCAGTTCAGCTAACACGTTATCGGTATCCAGCAAAATTCCCCGCCTATCTATCACATAGCGTAAAATATCTTGGGCTACTTGATGCGGTGCTTTGAGTTTGTCTAGTTCACGTATCGCTTGATAAGCCACTTCAAGTTTTTCTGGCTCAGTTAGGGCTAAAAAAACAGACCAACGTTCCTGTTTATTCCAGTTCTTAATCAATTGCTTATAGCCTTTCACCAGTGATAACATTTGTTCACGATGTGTTGAGGCATTGTCTAAGTCTTCTTTAGTAAAACAACGGTCAAACAATCTGTGTGCGGTGACATTTTCAAAGAAAGCTTTGAGATCATTTTGATGGGAAACCAAAATAATTGGACAGTCTTTATCAGTCGTTGAAAGTGCCGTGTCACGCAACAGTTGTGCTAATGGCGTTGCTGTATAGGGTAAATTTTTATCCCCTAAATGATAATCCAAGGCGACGAAATCTGGCTGACTGGCCAAAACCTGTTTAGCCAAATTGATCAAGTCAGTGGATTTCTGAAATGTGACTTGTAGTCCCTGTCGCCCCGAGCTTGACATCAGTTCAGCAAATTTTTTATTGCTCTCAATCGCATCAACAAATATACCTTGAAACATGGTTATAATCCTTTTATCGTAGGAACTGATGTTGTAGCATTTTTCGATTTGGTTTGCAAAAGAAGCAAAATAAATTTTGCACTCCAAAAGAAGCAAAATTTATTTTGCGAATGCCTGATTTTCGTTCCAAATTTATTGCTATAAAAACACTATTTCAGCAAGATACTGATCACTTCATTGGCGTTGTACACGATAACCCCATTATCTAAACGATAGCCGAAGTAAATCTGCACTTTTCCGGTTAGGCCGCCAAATGTACCTTCGTATAAAAAAGTTATTTTGGTTTTGCCCCCGTAACCTGAAAAGTCATTGGTTCAGATAATGCCTCATATTGCAGATAAGCTTCATAATGCAACTCATCACCAAATGGGCCAATGACTTTGATACAGGGTATATGCAAACTGCCGTTTTCATAAACTGCCCAACACTCTTTGGGTGGTTCTTCTTGTTGATTCTTCTTTTGAGACAGTTGTTGGATTTCGGATTTGATAAGGGCGCGCTTGTAGATGCGAACCTCATCTATACTCCCATGAAAGAAAAATTCATGTCCAGATTGGCTAAGAGCATCCTCACCAGAATGTCTACCAATGGCTAAGTTCTTTGTGTTTATCCGTACTGTTCCAGTTCTGGGAAAACGGCTATCCACATTTCCATCCACATATAATGTTGCCGCTTGTCCATCATAAGTGAGCGCAACAAAATACCATCGGTCACTTTTAAACTCAAATGAACCCACTAACTCATGATTTATTTCCGTACCAGTCGCAAAGTTTGTTGACAACCTGTTTTTTTTCAGAGAAAGCATTATTGCCTCATGAACCCCTGGAATGACTTTGCCAATGATAACATTAGGTCGATTCAAATGAAGGTCTTCACCTTTAACCCATGCGGTTATTGTGTGATAATTCACATCAAACAATGAGGAATGGCCTAAATTAATAAAGCCTTTTCCATCAAAGTAGTAAGCATTGTTTGGATTACCAAACCTATCCTTGGTCAAAGTAGCCCCATTGACCGTGCCATTAAGCCCATTTCCGCTTTCATCATTGGCATTCCCCTTAAATGGATAATAGGCGACTAGCCCATCATTCAAGTCAGCCATCGCTCCCGGAAACCAAAATAACCCCATTGCCATCAAAAATAGGGCACGTAACCAACACCTAAGTCTTACCATTGTATTTCTCCTTTAATTTTTATACTGCACATGGGCATAACTTAAACTTTTTTATATAGATTTGGTGGGCAACAAAAACACGTTATAGCGTTTCCCGATCTCATGACGTACACTTATGTCAAGTAGATATGCAAAGGGCGCATTCCCAAAAAAAGATCATTATCAATCGGGCCGAAAGCAAAATAAATTTTGCACTCCAATTGGGCCAAAAGTAAAATAAATTTGGAACGAAAATCAAATTTCATTCAATCGGGAAACGCTATACCCACCCTACAATTCCCGCTGGCTCATTTTCAAAAAAAGTTAAGTTTATCACCCTATTGAGTATAAACTATTTCAGCAAGATACTGATCACTTCATTTGCGTTGTACACGATAACGCCATTATCTAAACGATATCCAAAATAAATCTGCACTTTACCGGCCAACCCGCCAAATGTCCCTTCGTATATCTTGAGTAGATAGCTTTCTGGTAAGTTATCAACGCGCTTAAACGGAATTAAATGCCCTAAATCGCCATCCCAAAGGGGCGCGGAAGCTTCGCCAAGCATGATCATGGCTGCGATTGGTTCAGGTTCAATGGATTGGTAGCTGACGACAACAATAATATCGGCCGGTTGCCCAATATGACGGCTGTCTACTTTTATCATGCCTTGAATGGAGACGGTTTGATCTGCGTTTTCTAAAACGATTTCTTGATTGAAATTTCCGGGGTTTTGGGCTGTGCCTCCATAAAAACGGGCGGTGGTGTTAACGGGTTGACCGGTTTTATCGACGGCCGCGCCAAATCCTAAACTCGGTAATGTGGGCAGGGCCTCTGTCACTTGCACGGTGACATGAGCGGTTAGCGTT
>QNEL01000514.1 GCA_003645185.1 Candidatus Parabeggiatoa sp. nov. 3 | reverse complement strand
TTGATTCTCAGATTAAGCTGCCGAGGCTTCAAGCCTCGCATAAATCTGATCTTTCAAAAGCACCCGCTTTTTCTTCAAATGTTCAGCATAATGATCTGCAACCGGCTCAACATTCTGCTCAATCGCGTCGATTTCATGATTGATTGCATGGTATTCACGATAAATGTTTTTGAAATCAGTATCGCTGTCATGCAATTGGTTAATCATATCCAGATACTGCGGAAAGTCATGATGGATGTCATGGGATTCGCCAAACATAGTCATTTCTCCTAGTTAATTGAAATAAATGCCAAAAAAACCAAAAAAATGAGGTGGATACGTGCTGTTGCAATATCCACCCAGTTGCGATCCTTCGCAGTTTTTGCGCCTTTGTGGTGACACATTTTACTCACTCAACTGCTTAACGATTTTCGCCACCGTCACGCGCGTTTTGGTACCATCAATACCAAAATCGTTGTCATTAATGAAGGCCAAATATTCATCATCCAATATGGCTATGCCTTCAATTTTGAAATCCAAATCCGATATTTCTTTGCGAGAATCAAACACCAGTTTTTTGCCCAGCGGGGCAATATCGTGATCCGCCAAATTTTGCACCGTTTCTAACGAGGGAGAGGATGATTCATTATCCCATTGTGTGCCAAAAAGATTCGTTCCCGAATCCAAGGCAGATACTCGATACAACTTGGTGTGCCTGTGAACTTGCTCCAAAATAATCAATTTATCCGTATCCAAAGCCACCATTTCACTGATTTTCACATCGCTTTGTTTGGTTGTGTCATCAAGCAAAAAAGTTTCTGGGGTATCAAGCATATAAACATACTCGCCCACAACGCTCTGTAAATCCCCATCATTAAGACTCAATTTAAATAAACGAACATAACGGGCATTTTCGTAAGCCGCTTGATCAGGATTAGCCAAAGGCCCGGCCATGATAAAATACAAAAACTGTTCATCGGGACTGATCGCAATCGCTTCAATACCCCGATCCAAGCGCCGTTTTTTCAAAATCGCCGGTAATGTAGGCATCACCCGATAATTCGCCTCGGCCAAATCATTTTCCATACCACTTGGCACAACCCGTTCCATAATGCGTCCATTAGCAGCGACATGCACCAAACTGGGCGCGTATTCGTCAGCTATCCAAAAACTACCATTGGATAATCTGATAATCGCTTCAGGATCAATGCCATTCGGATCTAAGGCCTTTTTATCACCCTTGTTATCATAAGCGTTTTCTGTGTTGGTGACTTGTAAAGGATTGGGCAAGCCAGATATCTTATTATCATCACGATCTTTGATTTCAATGACTTGCGTGACTTCATAACCCACCTTTGCACCAATCAGGCCCCCAGTATCAATATTAAGCTTATAAATCGTAGGTGTAAAGTTTGCGACGGGAAAGATTTTGCCATCCTTATCAACGGCCCCATTATCCATGCAAAAATTGGCCTTCCCGATCAACGCTTCGCTCTCATCACAACCAATACTAGGGCCTCTGTCAGTGATGGTATAAATTTCATCGGTGGGATCCCCAGCTGCGTGAAATGCGCCACTACCGAGGCCAACTTCCAATGTCAGCGTTTTGCCGCCCTGAAAAGACACACTCTCCATCGGCACTTCAAGGGTAATGATTTCCTCACCCAAAGTAGCCCTTGAAACGACAGTATCAATGATATCAATATTATCATCATCGTCGTCACAGGCTGTCATGCTAACAATGACAACACTCAAGAGCAGAATGTAAAAAAGACGTAAATTCATATTACAATTTCTCCATTAAAATATATAAATAGGTGTTTCAAGTAAAAACCTAAAAACCTGACAGGTTTTGAAAACCTGTCAGGTTTTGGCCACAATCGTGAACAAAAATAGGAGTTAAAACCTGACAGGTTTTGAAAACCTGTCAGGTTTTGGCCACAATCGTGAACAATTGAACTCGTTTTTTCAACGTGTTAAATTTTACATCAATTTAGACTCATAATAAAAATTTTTTATGTCAATAACCAAAAAGCCTACCCATCGTGTTGGATTATTCGTCACTTGTTTAGTGGATTTATTTCGTCCCAATGTTGGTTTTGCCACGATCAAATTGCTCGAAAAAGCGGGCTGCCAAGTGGAGATTCCCACGGCTCAAACCTGTTGTGGACAACCCGCTTATAATAATGGCGATTTAGCCAATACGCGCCAAATTGCTCAACAAGTCATAAATCATTTTGATGAATTTGATTATATCGTCGCGCCATCAGGTTCATGTGCCGCCATGCTGAAACACCATTATCCCCAATTATTTAAAGACGATGCACAATGGGAAGCGAAAGCGCAAGCCTTTGCCAATCGCTGTTATGAATTAGTGAGTTTTTTAACCGATGTTTGTGGTATGACACAAATCTCTGCCCAATTTGAACACACCGTTACCTATCACGACGCTTGCTCAGGATTACGAGAATTAGGGATTCATGCCCAACCACGAAAATTATTGAACACTGTACAAGGTTGCCAAATAAAAGAAATGAAAGAGGCCGAAGTCTGTTGCGGATTTGGCGGCACCTTTTGTGTCAAATATCCCGACATTTCGGCCCGCATGGTATCCGACAAAGTCGCTCATATTGAAGCCACCGAATCCGAAGTGTTATTGGCAGGCGATATGGGTTGTTTATTGAATATAGCAGGGCGTTTAAAACGCTTAAAAAGTCCAGTGAAGGTTTATCATATTGCCGAAGTGTTGGCAGAAATGGCAAACGTGCCAGCCATTGGAGAAGGGGAAAGCTGAAAAAACGGGGAGCTTTTTTTGAAGAGTATTTCAGATTTTGCCACGGAAAAACACGGAAAAACACGGAAAAATTTTTAATCGTTTAAATTGTGCCCGCGTGCAGTATATACAAAGTATTTATCACAATACCCCTCGCAATAAACCAACCGCTATTACTGCCCCACCAACAGAACTGATGAAATTAACTATTTCACGCAAAAGTTTTGCGCGCAAAACTTTTGCGTGAAACATTGTTTATCCATGAAAAACCTTGAGCAAGTAACGTTTTTTTACCGCAGCTATGTCGGGGATGTTGTTCTGTTTCTATGGCGCAATGCAGACATTCATAAACCGCTTGTACTGTGGCACCTAATAGTGAATCGATCAGGGAACCGGCGAAGCCGGCTAAGGTTACGATTGCTAGACAAGTGTTGAAATCAAGTTGTGGAGTCGTCAGTAGGGCCGTGAAACTGGCTATCAATAGCGCACCGGCTAGGGTAGCTAAAGTGCCCAAGGGGGTGATGGCACCAGAGGTGCCGCGTTCCATAATTTGACCAGTGGTGATTAAGCGTGGCGGACTTTTACTTAACACGCCTAATTCGGTTGCCCAAGTATCGGCATTAACCGTTGCCATTGCGCCAGCATAGGCTATCCAAGGCCAAAGTAAATCGGGGTAAATCAGGTGGGTAATCACCAATAGTGCGCCCAAGCCGCCATTCGCAAAAACTTGTGTCCAATCACGTTGTGAACCTTTAGCGAATTTTTCGCTTAAACGGGTTTTATGGCGAGTAAAGGTATGAGACAGGGCGCTTGAGGAGAGAAAGAAGGTGAGTAAGAGTATCGCCCATGAGAGGCCGCCTAAACAAAAAATCAGACTACCAATGAGTGTTGCAGCCCACGCGCCACTGAACGATAAAGCCTTGATACGCCGGGTAGCCCATCAAAGCTGCGAGCAATAAGCCGATGAGAAACGGTAAAATTGACATGCAATATTGTGCAGCTCGTTAAGCCCAAGGAATCAGGCATTTTGTTTTCTGAGTATAGGCTGACCATTCTTCTTTAAATTGTTGCTGCAACATTTTTTCTTCTCGGCTAATACGTTCAAATAAGCCGGCTGTCGAAAGAAAGGCTAATAGCAGTCCTAAACTGGGGTGTGTCTGTTCAGGTACGGGATGACTTTTTTTTCACACCTGATTTGTAGGGTGGGTAAACGGGCGGCAATGAACTCAATTTCAGGCAAAAGTTTCGCTCCGCGAAACTTTTGCCTGAAAACCCAGATTTCACCACCCGTTTGCCCACCATTCCTCCTGATCAAAATCACACCCAAAAATCAGACTTACCGCGCAGCACTATTTTGATTTTGAGGGCATAATCCACTTTTTTTAAATGCATTTTTTTGATGGGTTTATTAAAGAATGGAATAGGGGAAAATCAATGAAAAATCCCCTCCTTTTAGAGAGGGGAAACAGGGGGGAATAACAAATAATTTTAATTTTTAGAGTTCTTTGGCATGTACTGACAGGTAGGCGGCCACGCCATCAGGCGTGTCTTTCATACCGGCCGAGCCTTTCTCCCAACCAGCGGGGCAAACTTCGCCATGTGTTTCATTGAATTGTAAGGCATCAACCATGCGAAGCATATCATCAATGTTGCGTCCAAGTGGTAAATCATTGACGACTTGATGGCGAACAACACCTTCTTTATCAATCAGAAATGAGCCACGGAAAGCGACAGCACCATTAGGGGTTTCGACATCATAAGCTTTGGCAATGGCATGAGTTAAATCCGCTACCAATGTATAACCCACCGCACCAATACCCCCTTGATCAACAGGCGTATTGCGCCATGCGTTATGTACAAACTGGGAGTCAACAGAAACACCAATGACTTCAACATTGCGTTCTTTAAAGGCCGCAAGGCGTTTATCAAACGCCAGCAATTCTGTTGGACACACAAAGGTGAAATCTAATGGATAGAAAAACACGACAGCATATTTGTCTTTAACGGCCTCTTTGAAATTATAACCATTAACAATTTCGCCATTACCTAATACGGCAGCCGCTGTGAAATCAGGAGCAGTACGTCCAACTAATACACCCATTATTAATATCCTCTTTGATCGTTCAATGTGAGATGACAATAGGCAATTCTATTGACATCAGTTTGAAAGCGTTTGTGAATACCCGCGATGTTTTATATATGGTGCTACTGGCATAAATGCAAGTGATAATCTATTATTGGAGATTGTGAATAATGAATTTATAATTAGTTTTAATATAAAGCAATATACGACTTAAAAAATCTGAAACTCGATCTTCAAGTTTTTGATGTGATTTGGCTTTGCGTCAATCACAGATTGAGTCTTTAAATAGTTATCCCTAACCGTTTTGTTGGTAACATTTAATGAAAGTACCATTCCTTGTAGGGTGGGTAGCGTCTTTTTGCTGCCCACCATCACCCAATTACTTACGCTTCATCACTCTTATG
>QNEL01000513.1 GCA_003645185.1 Candidatus Parabeggiatoa sp. nov. 3 | reverse complement strand
TTATCCCCGTCATCCGTTGTGCTAAACATTTAACTGATTTATCCGTTTATCCCCGTCATCCGTTGTGCTAAACATTTAACTGATTTATCCGTTTATCCCCGTCATCCGTTGTGCTAAACATTTTTAGCAAGAGACGCAAGAGATGTCAAAAAGTTGAGTTTTCTTGAGAGAAAGCATCTTTAGCGTCTTTAGCGTCTTTAGCGTCTTTAGCGTTTAAATGAAAGTGAATGAACTCAATGACTGAATGACTTAAACCTATCATTTCAATTTCAGTAGAAAGGAGCATCATTTTAAAAAATAATGGTTAAAAAAACACAGTATTTTCCAGAAAAAACGAAACCTCAACAAATGGTATTATTTTCACCTGTAGACACTGAACACACTGAAGCAATCGGTGAGAACCCATTAGAGGCCGTTAAAAAGGAGAAAGGGGGCAACCACAAGGGATTGCCCCTACGGGCGGCTTGTAGGGGCAATCCCACTTGATGAGCCCTTTGCGGTATAAATACCTGTTTATTTGTGCTTCAGTACTTAAGTAATCTTGACATAAAACCAGCATGAAACTTTCTGAAAGCTTCGCTAAAAATACTCCTCAAAAGAAAGAAGCGCCTAATCAACAGCCTAGTGATAGGGCATGAGGAATGAACAGAAATCATGGCACTTAGCGATCCCAGCCTACAAGAAGACAAAACATAGATTAGGGGATGTTAAGTTGTTTCTCGAATGTATGAAAATGTCAGATTGCCTTTTGATTATCAGCCTTAATCAGTTTAATCAGTCGTTTCACTTATGTAACTTAAACTTTCAGACTCACTCACCAAGCTTTAACACCCAAGTTTGCTGTTCTCCGACTAATTGAGCATACCCAGTCATCATCAATTCTCCATGATACGTGGTTCGCAAAGCGTATGCTTTACCCTTTAAACCGGCAATCGTTTGTTTCCAGCTTTCATGCCCCCGATCATCTAATTTTAACAACCAAGCCGTTGACACTTTTGATCGTTTAAGACGTGATTCTCCCGCGACAAGAATCCCATCGTCTTTAGTGAGTTGTAATGTATTGGCCCGATCAATGCCTGTGCTACCCCAGATTTCTTCCCAACGCCGCTGACTCGCATCAGAATTGAAACGCGCTATCCAAACATCTTGATCCCGCGAAGCGGTTTTTTTGATGTACCCTGCCACGACTAAATCTCCCTTTGGCATGATTTGTAAGGCATGCGCTTGCGCTTCATATTGCCCACCGTAAGTTTTTTCCCAAATCCTTCTCCCCTGGCCGTTTAGTTTTAATAGCCAAACATTCCAATGAGAATACAATGATGATTGTGTACCACCGGCCATGAGAATATGATCATCGGATGTAATTTGAACCGCACGAATCACATCGGCTTCGCTATTCCCAAATGTTTTTTGCCATAAAGTTTGGCCGTTTTGACTATTGAGCCTAAATAACCAACCATCCGCTTTTCCCGATCCTTGTGAATCTGTCCAACCGGCGACAATAACATCGCCATTCGAGAAAACATCTACAGCAATCGCGCCATCATTTTGACGACC
Organism: Candidatus Parabeggiatoa sp. nov. 3; assembly: GCA_003645185.1. Lineage (GTDB taxonomy): Bacteria > Pseudomonadota > Gammaproteobacteria > Beggiatoales > Beggiatoaceae > Parabeggiatoa. Next base: position 3,687 of record QNEL01000513.1, on the reverse strand, counting down.
TCCAAAAATTTTTTTCCAGAGCATTTTTCCATTTTGAGTATTTAATTTAAAAACCCAAAAGTCTTTTTCTTGTTCACCAACATAAAGATAACTTTTATAGCCTACCCCAATCACACCACCATTGGGCACAATGTGTAAACCTCTCACCGAATCGTCTCGATCACCGCCAAAAGTTTGTTGCCATAAAACATTGCCCTTTTGATCTAATTTGAGAACAAAACCATCTAAATGCTCAGGTTTTTGTGTCCAGCCTCCAACAATAACGCTATTATCTGGCATGACACACAAGGCATTTGCCCCATTGTTTTCGCCAACATGATAGAATTTGTGCCATAATGTTTTAGGTGAATGGGTGAACGTAGGCAGTCTTGTCTCTAACCCATTGTTTTTAATTGGCGCTTTAACCGTACTCGTTTTATATAAATTAATAAGCATAATCAATAAGCCAATTAAAATAATTAATAGACTCATCAAGACATATCGTTTAGTGAGATAAAATAAGGGATTAAATTTATTAATTAATGCCGATTTCGTCTTTTGAGTTTTAACCGCTTTTTGATTTTGACTGTGAATCGCCTCATTATTTGAACGATATGGGGTTGTTTGAGTCTGTTTAATTGCTTTTTCGATTTGTTTATTATCTCGCTGAGTGATTTCAGCCTTAGAATTTGGCGACGGCTTTGAAATCTCTTTCGGTTTGCTCAATGCCTTAGCTGGCAATAATGTTTGTTTAGTTACCTTATCTTTTAACGATAAATTATCGACTCGCGGTGAATTATACTCACGCATCCGAGGTAGCGAGGGCTGAGATAAAAACCATTGACGTATTAAAGTTGTTGTTATCTCTTGTGTTTTTGGATTCATAGTTTATTAATACTGATAAAAAATAGGCGATAAATCTCCTACGAAAAACAACTTATAAGTGATAAATCGCCTACGACAAACCCATGTAATCTATAAATATTATTTTATTATAATAAGAATGTTCACGTAAGCGCCTCGATCAAAACCATTAAACAATAATGATAAAACATAACTATTGAGAACTTAAACTTGCACATTGGCGTTTTGCAAGTTCCTCATATTGGTAGTGCTTTAAAAAGGTGATGAAAGTTATAGATTAGATAGAACGCTTTTTCGACAAGCTCAAACAACAGATTTGACTGATAATCATGATTAACACTGATTAAGTTTTCGACAAGCTGTTTTCGACAAGCTCAAACACAGAATTATCAGCGCAGATCATTGATAAGAAGCCTTCTCAACGTTTTATCATATCACCTTTATGCATGACTACCTTCATATTAATTCGTTTATCCACGTCATTCGTTGTACTCTTCTTTAGGAAATCAGAAAATGAGCGAGTCAAAATTGCGTGTACTCTTCGTGGCTTCAGAAGCCTATCCGTTGGTTAAAACAGGCGGGTTGGCTGATGTGAGCTATGCATTGCCTAATGCTTTGCGACATTTGGGTGTTGATGTCCGTTTATTATTGCCGGGATATCGATCTGTGCTTGAACAACTCTCGTTGATTGAAGTGCATGAGAATATCAAATTATCGCCATTGAAAAAACCGCTTCGCATATTAGCCGGCACGATGCGGGGTGAACTAACACCCGTTTATGTCATTGACTATCCCAGTTTATATGATCGCGATGGGGGGCCCTATCAAGATAGTACGGGAAAAGAATGGGAAGACAATGCCTTACGTTTTGGCATGTTGTCTAAGGTTGCCGCGTTATTTGGTAATCATAGCCTATTATTTAAACCGCACATTATCCATTGTAATGATTGGCAAACCGGTTTAGTGCCCACATTTTTAAAATTCAATGCTGATCATCAAGCACGAACCGTGATGAGCGTACACAACATGGCTTATCAAGGCCTATTTGCCCCTGAAGTCGTCGAATTACTGGGTTTATCTCCCGAAAGTTTTAGTATGTTTGGGCTGGAATATCATGGCAAAGTCTCGTTTATCAAGGCAGGATTATACTATGCCGATTGGATAACAACAGTGAGTCCCACTTATGCCCAAGATATTCAAACGTCTGAGTATGGTTGTGGTTTAGAAGGGCTGATGACAGAACGTCAAAATCAATTAACCGGCATACTCAATGGTATTGATACAGACACTTGGAACCCTGAAACGGATCCTTATTTGGCGCGTCACTATAATATTGAGAATTTACCTGTTAAAGTTCGCAATACCCAAGCCTTGCGTAACACACTGCGACTCTCACCTTCAAAACAAGCGCCACTTTTAGGCATGATTACTCGTCTCACCGAACAAAAAGGCCTAAACTTATTACTGCCCATTATCCCGAGTATTGTCAAAACGGGCGCACAATTAGCCATACTCGGTAGTGGTGATAAAAAATTAGAAAAAAGCTTGCAAAAATTAGCCAGCGAATACCCTAAACAGCTCAGTGTGAATATTGGTTACGATGAAGAATTAGCTCATCAAATTGAAGCCGGCGCTCATTTGTTTCTGATGCCCTCTAAATTTGAACCCTGCGGTTTAAACCAGATGTATAGTATGCGTTATGGTACACTACCTCTTGTGCGACGCACTGGTGGATTGGCCGATACAGTAGTAGACGCAACGCCCGATAATATCAACAATAAAACCGCAACTGGTTTTGTTTTTGAAAAAAATGATTCAAACGAATTACTCTCTTGTGTAGAACGCGCCTTACAACTCTTCCGTGACAAAGCAACTTGGCGTAAATTACAAATCAATGGCATGAGCAGTGATTTTAGCTGGCGTAAAAGTGCAGAGCAGTATATCTCGCTTTATTATCAATTATTGGATTAAAGTAATGGAGTTAAACAACCCCTTGGGGGGTTGAATGTGAAACTTCGGCTCGAAGCTACGCGAGATCATAGCCCCAGGTGGGGAGCCTCAATGCCATTAATCTAAGGATAATGTGTTATAATTGCTAAATTTTAGCACATAGGTATACTCAACGAGGTGATAAATTTAACTTTTTTATTTAGCGAAGCTAAATGTGAAAATGAGTTTAGGGAATTGTAGGGCTCCCTAGCAAAATTTGCGCGCAAAACTTTTGGCGCGAAACGTGTTTTTAAAGCCCACCAAATTGATATAAAAAGTTATGCCCGCAGTATATTTACCAAATGTTATGACACTTATTTCTTCAATGATCTTGATGGGGAAAGGGGAGTTGTGTCCAAACACCTATTCACATTCAACCTAGTGCAGGATCGCTCCAATATCGAGACCACATCAGCCAACAGCTTTTCACGCCAAAGATTTTGCGCGCAAAATCTTTTTCACGCTAAAGTTTCGCTCCGCGAAACTTTAGCGTGAAAGCGTGAAAGCAGTTGTCTAAAAGCTTAAGTCAGGTGGTGGTGACTACATCCCCACAATCGTAGTTTTAGCATTATTTAACTATATTATTTGTTCACCGTTATAATTTGCGCTGTAGCTGTTGTCAAGAACCATTTAAAGCTGCAAGTTTTCGCAAAAACTTGCAGCCTGTTAGTCACCTTTAGGTGACTTGAGCTTTTAGCTGTTGGCTGGGTGGTCTGGATATTTTCGCTTTCTTGCACTAGTGCAGGATCGCTCCAGTTTCAATACCATTGGAAAACCAGGGCAACCACAAGGGATTGCCCCTACAATCTGCCCGTAGGGGCAATCCCTTGTGGTTGCCCCTTTTGATGCTTGCTA
>QNEL01000512.1 GCA_003645185.1 Candidatus Parabeggiatoa sp. nov. 3 | reverse complement strand
GCCGGCAACAAAAACACGTTACCCACCCGACATTGAGCTTAAGGGGCCGGCAACAAAAACACGTTACCCACCCGACATTGAGCTTAAGGGGCCGGCAACAAAAACACGTTACCCACCATTTCACATTTCACGCTAAAGTTTCGCTTCGCGAAACTTTAGCGTGAAAGCGTGAAATACAATTCCCGTGCATTCATTTTAAAAAAGTTAAGTTTATCACCTCGTTGAGTATAAGTAGGCCAGCGAATGAGATATCACTGATATGTTTATGTTCTTAAATTGGCTTAAGAAAATTAGGATGAACAAGTCAAGGGTGGTTAAAAAAGACTTGAAAAGAAACTTTATCAACTCATTGCTTTATCTCGTCGTGATATTTCTTTGTCATACGGCTGCGATGATGTGGCTTCAGGAACTTTCTCTTGGAGATTCTATTTGGTTAACATTGACTACCCTGACGACGGTTGGATATGGTGATATCCAAATTGATAACCCTTTTGCTAGAATGGCTACCATATCACTTTTGTATTTTGGGGGCATTTTTTTCTTAGCAAAGACAGCTGGTGATTATTTTGATTATCGGGCCACTAAACGTTACAAACAATTCAAAGGAGAATGGAGATGGAATATGTGCAATCATATTGTGATTATCTCTGAGCATGAGGATAAGATATATAAGCAATACTACGAAAGATTGGTAACCGAATTTCGGCAGCTTAAACCTTATCAAGAGGCTGATATTCAAATCCTGACTAATGATTTTCCAGAAGGTTTGCCAGATTCGTTGCGAAAATTAGGTGTGGTTCATTATTGCGGGAAAGGTAACGCGCCTAAAGATTTAGAGGCGGTGAATATTCATAAGGCTACCATCATTATTGTGTTGGCTAAGAAGCATCATGATTCCCTTTCTGATGGCAATACGTTTGATATTCTATACCGAATTAGGGATATCAATAAAACCGCTTTAATCGCTGTAGAGTGTGTTGATGATGTGAATCGAGTTCGGCTACAACAGGCCGGTGCCGATATCACTATCAGGCCGGTACGCGCTTATCCTGAAATGATTGTCAGTGCCTTGAGTGCGCCTGGCTGTGAAACGGTGATGGAAAATATGTTTACGCATGAAGGCGATAAGTATCGACGCTTTGATGTGACTGTTCGTTCAAAGCCTTGGGCGACTCTGGTTTATAATTTGATGGAAGCTGATGTCGGAACCGCTGTCGCTTACATTTCGCCTGATGGCGAGATACGTTGCAATCCGTCTGGAAAAGATAAAATTGAAGCCAAGGCGCTGATTGTGATGGTTAGGGAAGATAAAGCGATAAGCAATGAAGAGGTTCTGGCGGTATTGTAGGGGCGAACCTACGTGTTCGCCCCCAATACAAAAAAAATGTTGTAGGGGCGAACCTACGTGTTCGCCCCCAATGTTCGCCCCTAAAAATGACTAAATCAATCCCTTTTCAGCAAGCGAAATACAGTAACCATCGCCAATGATAAAGTGATCTAACACACGCACATCAAGATAACTTAACAATTCGATAAGCTTTTGTGTGATGGCAATATCAGCTTCACTGGGTTCGGCCATGCCTGATGGATGATTATGTGCCAAAATCAAGGCGGCGGCGTTGTTTTTTATCGCTCGTCTGATGACTTCACGCGGATGAACACTCGCACCATCTATCGTGCCAGAAAACAACTCTTCAAATTGTATCACTCTATGTTTATTATCTAAAAATAAACAAGCAAATACTTCGTAATCCCGCCCACTCAATTCCGACATCAAAAAATTACGGGTATCATCAGGATTCGATAACACATCCCCACGTTCTAAACATTCGCGTAAATAACGCCGACTCATTTCGACACACGCTTTTAATTGAACATATTTGGCGTCACCTAGCCCCTTACCTTGACAAAAATGCTTACGATCAGCCCCTAATAAACTGCGTAAATCACCAAATTCATCTAATAACTCTTTGGCTAAATCCAATGCATTTTTACCCTGAATACCAGTACGCAAGAAAATCGCTAAGAGTTCAACATTCGTTAAGGCCGAAGCACCACGTTGCAAGAGTCTTTCGCGTGGACGATCTTCCAATCGCATGTCAGTAATCTTAACGCTGCTTGCTTTATAGGTTTCTTGCGTTTCATTCGTTTTGTCAGTCACAATATTGATCACTCTCTTCTATTGATATCAAACCGCTTTCTATTATCCACTAGAGATAGTCAAACATTCTATATCAAATAAACACGCTTACCAATAATAAATAGTTATACTCCTTACCCCCTATCAATTTGTGTTGGTTAAAAACACGTACATATTTAATGTGTTTTATATCATAATAGATTAAAAATCAAAGACTTATTCTCTGTGGCACTCTGTGGTACTCTGTGTACGCCGTAAAGAAAAAAAGCTCGGTGTTAAACTGATAGGTGGATTGATTTATACTCAATATGATAGGTTGTATTGCAGCCTACAAAAGTGTATAAATGGTACGCATTTTGCGTGAACTTGGTACTATCGTGCGAGTGGTGGTGATCTTGTCAGCTTCCGTACAAACTTGAGTTTGTCTAGCTCGGAGTATCAAGTTTAGTTTGTCTATAGCTTTTCAGACAATTATTTATTTTCAAAAGGGCGATAACTTCGGTTCGCCCCGACGTGTTCGCCCAAAAATTATTTTCTGAACATCTATAGATTTTCAGATAATTAATTTCAAAAAGGGCAACCACAAGGGATTGCCCCTACAAGCACTCGTAGGGGCAATCCCTTGTGGTTGCCCCTAAATTTCAAAAGGGCTAAAAAATGAATTTATTTTTCTGAACCTCTATATATACTCTACATTTCAACTTTAGTTTGCAAACAGTGAACTCCTATTTTAGTATCAATAAAAAAATGATAGGTGTAAAAAAATTATGACGCAACAAATGTTGGCGGCTGAAAATTCATCATCGGAAAAATACCGTTTAGTCACGCGCAGTGATTTTGATGGTTTAGTTTGTGCTGCCTTATTAAGCGAAATTGATTTAATTGAGGAGATTAAATTTGTGCATCCCAAAGAGATGCAAGATGGCAAAGTAGAGATCACAGCGAATGATATTACAACTAATTTGCCGTATGTCTCAGGGGCGCATTTGGTATTTGATCACCACTATAGTGAAATACTGAGAAATGAAGAACGGCCTGGTAATTACATTATTGATGCTAAGGCCCCTTCAACGGCCCGTGTGGTTTATAACTATTATGGGGAGGGGGATGCCTTTCCTCATATAACGACAGATATGATGAACGCTGTCGATAAAGCGGATTCTGCCAATTTCACTCGTCACGATATTTTATTTCCCAGTGGTTGGGTGTTGCTTAATTATTTACTTGACCCGCGTAGCGGGTTTGAATACTATGATAATTTTCGCACATCCCACTACAACTTTATGATGATGCTGATTGATTGTTGCAAAACACACGGCATTGATGAGATTTTACAACTGCCTGAAGTCAAAACACGTATTGATTTGTTTTTTGAACATCAAAAGGATTCTATGTACCAGATTGAAAAAAATGCTGAAGTACATGGTAAGGTGGTTGTCGTCGATTTACGTGAAGTGAATAAAATTTTGGTCGCTAATCGCTTTATCGTTTATGCGATGTATCCAGAATGCCGTGTTTCTATTCATATTTTCAATGATCATCAAAAGCAACAAGTCATGTTTGCAGTAGGCCGTTCGATTATTGAAGCTTCTTCCAATGTGAATATCGGAGAATTGATGTTACATTATGGTGGCGGTGGTCATGAAAGAGCGGGCACCTGTAAAGTGCCTATTGATCAAGCTGATCAGCTTTTGGAGGAATTGATCAAGCAGTTTAATACGGAAACGTCGCAGACTGATGATGATGATACAATGCCTATCATGGAAACATCGCAGACTGATGATGAGGAAACAAAGCCTATCGACTTAGAGACTTTATCTCTTAATACAGAATCAGCGTATACTAACTTAAACGCCCTACCTATTAGTGGTGAAACGGTACCGAACAGCTTAAAGAAATCGCTTCTAGCTACCGAAGAAGCCGCGAATAATCCTGAAACGTCGTCGTCAACTCATCTGGTTTCATCCTCATTATCGGCTAATTTTACGGCGACACCTTATACGGGAATCAGTCCTCTCCAAGTGAAATTGGATGCCTCATCTTCAAGGGTGGCAAATGGTTTTGAAATTGTTAATTATAAATGGTTGATTAGTTCTAATCAGCAAATTGCGGATGGCATCACTTCAAATGTGCCGCTATCAGAAGCTGGGGAATATAGCCTCACCTTGCGTATTACCGATAACTTGGGCCAGACAGCAGAAGATACTCAAATTATCACTGTTATTGCTAAACATCAACCGCCCGTGGCGAAATTTACGATTTCTCCACGACACGGGCCTGCCCCCTTGACAGTGGTTTTAGATGCGAATGCTTGTAAAGAATGTGGTTCAATTATTGATTATAGCTGGTTAGTCGATGAGCAAAGCCTGTCAGGCAAAATTGTCACGACGACTTTAAAGACAGTCGGTGTGCATAAGATTTTTCTAACCGTAACAGATAATCAAGGTTTCACAGCGACTCAACAACAAACGGTCAATGTCACTCAAACAGACATTTCAAATTGGTTTATTATGGGTGAGGATTTCAAAGCAGAATTACAATTTGTTGGGCTGAAAGACTATTACAATGTGGGTGAACGAGTCACAATAGATATCATAGAAAACCTACAAATTTCTGCCTTGCATCAACGTGTTGATCTGTGGATTGCGATTGAAACGCCTGACGGGAAAACTTATTTTATGAGCGATTCACTTTTCAATCCTTTTAGTCTTGAACCCAAACCCTTTAAACGTTCCTTAGAAAGTCGGGCCTTACGACATCGGGTATTAGAGTTTGAAGTGCCGCGCAATATGGGTGGCAACTACACTTTTTACGCGATTTACAATAAAGAAGGGGCTGATTTAAGTAACCTATTATTTACACAACGCTCAAATCTGGCTTATGCTATGATTGTTTTGAGTAATCGTTAATCAGTTATCAGTTCCACGCAAAAGTTTTTGCGTGAGCCTTCGGTGCGCGAAGCTAAATGTGGAAATAAGTTATCAGTTATCAATTATCACATCATTAGGGCGAACACGTAGGGCGAACACGTAGGGCGAACACGTAGGGCGAACACGTAGGGCGAACACGTAGGGCGAACACGTAGGGCGAACACGTAGGGCGAACACGTAGG
>QNEL01000511.1 GCA_003645185.1 Candidatus Parabeggiatoa sp. nov. 3 | reverse complement strand
TTTCGTGTATTTTGAAATGGGGCAACCACAAGGGATTGCCCCTACGCAATGCCATGTAGGGGCAATCCCTTGTGGTTGCCCTTTGCGCTAAAATATCTGTTTATTTGTGCTTCAGTACTTAACTGCTACCCTACAATTATTTTCTTTAGGCAAAATAAATCTTGAACTCCAATCAAGATAAATCTTGAACTCCAATAAATCTTCAAGGCTCGATTTTCAAACAAAATTTATTTTGCTACTATGAAACCTTTTTACTTTCAAAGCCTTACTTTGTTGACTGTATTGTTGAGTTTAGTCGTTGACACCTTGGCGACGGATAACCCTATAGCGTTTCCCGATTGAATGAAGTACAAATTTGATTTTCGTTCCAAATTTATTTTGCGGCCCTCTTTTCAAACCAAATTTATTTTGCGGCCCTCTTTTCAAACCAAATTTATTTTGCGGCCCTCTTTTCAAACCAAATTTATTTTGCGGTTCTATTTTCTGGATATAACTGTACGTCATGAGATCGGGAAACGCTATAGTCAAAGTGCAAAGGTGGCAGATTAAATTTCCGGTAGTCAGGCATAAAGATGATATGATAAAATGCCAGCGATGCTTGATTCTCATGCTCTGCGCTGATTTTTGTTCTGACTACAGACATTCATTTTTAGGGTAAAATAATGGCAGAAACAGATAACCCACTTAAAAGATTATTTAGTGACTTTAGTACCGATTTTGCGATTTGGTTGCTGGGAGATCAAGTCGCATCAGTACGTCCAACTAATATTGCATTATTGCCCAGTGAGGATGAAATCAGGGCAGATGAGATATTTGATGTGACTTTAACTGATGGTCGGATTTTGAACTTACACATTGATTTTCAAGGGATTCGTAGCCACCGCCCAATGCCTTGGCGCGTGTTGGATTACATCAGCCGCATTGCGGAAACCTATCGCCGAGACGTGTGTAGTGTGGTGATTTATGTTGGAAATGGCGCGGGAACTAATGATAAGGGGCGACACCAAGTTAAATGTTCTGATGGTAAAGTGATACTTTCTTGGCGTTACCGAGTCATCCACTTATGGAAAATGAAAGCCGAAAAGTTGCTGAAATTGAATCGGCCTGCTTTACTGGCATTGATTGGGCAAACACAAGTTGACAATCCCCAAAAAGTCTTGCCTCAAGTGGTTAAGCGATTACGCGCCGTGGCAGATGATGAAATGCGAGGGCAATTATTTACTGCACTCCTCGCGTTAATGACTGATCAGGAGATGATAAATATGATCGAAAGCATGATAGCCAGAGACAATTTGTTACTGGATACGCCTTATATTCGCCGTTGGCGTAATGAAGGCTTTAAAGAAGGCCGTGAAGATGGACGTCAAGAAGGTTTTAAAGAAGGTGCTGTTATGACACGTCGTCGCACTCTTTTAGAGGTACTCGCCTCGCGTTTTGAGCTACCTCTCCCTGTTTATCAAGAAATAGAAGAGAGAGTCTCGACGCTTAATAACGAGAAAAAACTGAAAACCTTGTTGACAACGGCAGTGCAATCTGAAGATTTGACGGCTTTTAAAAACGTTATGGATAATCTCTAACGAAAATTCTGTTAATTTTTGTTCAAAACATAGTACAACGGATCAGGGGAGTGATCGGATTGGTGTGTGAGGTGTTTTGAGTCAGAAAGTGACAGTCTAAGTACAGCGGATCAGGGGAGTGATCGGATTGGTGTGTGAGGTGTTTTGAGTCAGAAGGTGACAGTCTAAGTACAGCGGATCAGGGGAGTGATCGGATTGGTGTGTGAGGTGTTTTGAGTCAGAAGGTAAGAATATAAATCAAAGGCTTCCCATATTAAACTATACACCGTGAATTCAAATTACCCCACTCAGAAAGAAGATCACTCCCCGGAGCCAAAGTACTCTGCGACACGTCCAGATAGTTTATTAACCGATTTGGGTATGAATCTCATTAGCGAGTATTGTGATGAAGATGTTACATATCCAGCGTCTGATTTTTTGCCAGATAGCGAATGGTGTCCATTATGGCTTTTGGATGTGATGCCTTTGCCATAATCTGTTTTCGTTTTGAATGGGGGCAGTCAATCTGATTCTCCCTACAATGGCAGACTCGTTGATCTGCTTTTACCCATTTTTATTCATTTTGCACAACATGACACCCCATTTTTTTATCTTTTCTATAGCGAGTACGCTCGTCTCCACACAGCCTACCTCTTTTTTGTAGGCGCGAGTTCGCTCGCGCTATTTTTCTCCCCCATACCTTGTCAGATCAATTGGTTGCTTCTTGAAAATCGGCTATCCTAAGGGATTGCCCCTATTCTTGGTGCTAATCAATCATAACGTATAACCAATACATTTCAAAACACAGGTTTCAATCATGAAAGACTCTATTCGCAGTAAACTCGAAACACTCACTGATCGTTTACAAGAGCTTGATGCTCTGCTCGCTGATCCGGATGTCATCACCAATAAAAACCAGTTTCGCGAATTATCCAAAGAATACGCGGAAATCCAACCAGTTGTAGACGGTTTTCAAAAATACCGTCAAAATGCAGAGGCCATCACGGCCGCTAAAGAAATGTTGCACGATGAAGATGCAGAACTGCGTGCCTTGGCAGAAGAAGAATTAGCGCAAGCGCAAGCAGAAGAGGCCCGTTTAGAATCGGAATTGCAATTCTTGTTATTGCCCAAAGATCCCGATGACAATCACAATGTCTTTTTAGAAATCAGGGCAGGCACCGGTGGCGATGAAGCCGCTTTATTTGCTGGCGATTTATTGAAGATGTACGCCACTTATATTGAACAACGCGGTTGGCAAATGGAACCGATTAACGAAAATCGAAGTGAGCAAGGCGGCTTTAAAGAGGTTATCATGCGCGTCATAGGCAAAGAGGTTTACTCTCATTTCAAATTTGAATCCGGCGGCCATCGCGTACAACGTGTACCCAAAACGGAATCTCAAGGGCGTATTCATACCTCAGCTTGCACAGTCGCCGTGATGCCGGAAGTGGAAGAAGTGGATGATATTGAAGTCAATTCCGGTGATTTAAGAGTCGATACCTTCCGCGCCTCTGGAGCAGGTGGACAACACGTCAATAAAACCGATTCCGCTATTCGCTTAACCCATTTACCCACCGGTATCGTGGTAGAATGTCAAGATGAACGCTCGCAGCACAAAAACAGGGCCCGTGCGATGTCATTACTGAAATCCCGTTTATTAACGGCGGAACGTGATCGTCAACAAGCGGAACAAGCGGAAACACGACGCAATTTAGTTGGTAGCGGTGATCGCTCTGAACGGATTCGCACCTACAATTATCCCCAAGGGCGAATCACGGATCACCGTATTAATTTAACGCTGTACAAATTGGAAGAGATTTTACAAGGCAATTTGAATGACTTGATTGAGCCGCTTAAACGTGAACATCAAATGGACTTATTAGCCAGTCTTAGCATGTAAGCCCTGATCGATTGAAATCGATCTAAACGCTAAAGACGCTAAAGATGCTCTGTGTCAAGAAAAATCGACATCTTTGCGTCTCTTGCGTCTCTTGCGTCTCTTGCGTTATTTTCTTCCCTCTTAAAATAATGGTGGGCAACAAAAACACGTTACCCACCCTACAATGCTTTTTTAAATTAATGGTGGGCAACAAAAACACGTTACCCACCCTACAATGCTTTTTTAAATTAATGGTGGGCAACAAAAACACGTTACCCACCCTACATAAGATGGTGGGCAACAAAAACACGTTACCCACCCTACATAAGATGGTGGGCAACAAAAACACGTTACCCACCCTACATAAGATGGTGGGCAACAAAAACACGTTACCCACCCTACACTGATCTCATTAAAATTAAAATTATGGAACCACTACCTGTCGCTTGTCGTAACCTGAGCAAAACTTATCAACAAGGTAAGGTGACTATTCCTGCCTTAGTTGATATTAATTTGGATATACCTAAAGGCGATTTTGTCTGTTTGTCGGGGCCTTCGGGTTCGGGCAAAAGTACTTTGCTTAATTTGCTCAGTGGTTTGGATATACCCACAACGGGCGAAATCGAAATTGATGGGCAACGAGTTGATAAAATGGGTAAATCTGCGCTTGCCGATATGCGTTTGCATAAAATCGGTTTTGTTTTTCAAGCCTATAATCTCATTCCCGTTTTGAGCGCACAAGAAAATGTCGAATTTGTCATGCAATTACAAGGGGTTAGCTCTCATGAACGGGCTGATAAAGCGCGACATGTTCTCAAAGAAGTCGGGCTTGAAGGTTTGGAAAATCGGCGGCCTGGCGATTTATCCGGTGGACAACAACAGCGGGTGGCCGTCGCACGCGCTATCGTTTCTGAACCGAGTTTGATTCTCGCTGATGAACCGACGGCTAATTTGGATTCTCAAACCGCTGATGCTTTAATGCAATTGTTACGCACTATGAATCAAGAACATCAAGTCACTTTCTTATTTTCTACGCATGATCAATTGGTTATGAGTTATTCTAAACGGTTGATCAAATTACGTGATGGGCGTATTGATGGCGATGAACAGCAAGTCTAATTTTTTATTCAATTTATTCAGTTTTATATTATGTATCAGTATTGCCACGGCTGAAGAGGGGTCTTTTGGGGGCCATATCAAATCGCATCTTGAGACGACGCATTATAATAGTGATAACATTATGGCCGATTATGGGCCAGAAACACCGCTAGATACTGCTCTCGATCTGCGTTTGACTGCGGAAAATCGTTGGGGCGCTTGGGATACGCAAATTCATTATGAAATCTTAGCCCGTTATGGTGATAGCCCGAAAACGCAACGCGCTTTAGCGGATGCCGATTTAATTGGGATAACGAATACCAGTTTGCCTCAAGATAAGCGTCGCTTGTTTAAACTCACGGATGAATGGGGGCACAGTGATAAATTGGATGCTGTGCAACGTTTAGATCGTCTTTATTTGGGTTATAATGGCGAACAGTTGGTTATGCGAGCAGGCCGTCAAATCGTCACTTGGGGGAATGGCCTGATTTTTCAACCCTTTGATATTTTTAGCCCTTTTTCGCCTATTGCGATTGATAAAGAGTATAAAACGGGCGATGATATGCTTTATGGGCAATGGCTATTTGACAGCAGTGATGATATACAAATGATTCTCTTACCGCGCCGCAATCTGGATACGAATGACGTTGAAAGCGAAGAAAGCAGTTTTGCGCTTAAATATCATGGGCGATATCAAGATGAATGGGATTTTGATTTACTGGCGGCCCGTCATTTCGATGAAAACGT
>QNEL01000510.1 GCA_003645185.1 Candidatus Parabeggiatoa sp. nov. 3 | reverse complement strand
TTTTCAGGTATTTTAATAGAAGCAACCGGGGCATTCGCCCTGGATTGCCCCTACAACCGTACCCGTAGGGGCAATCCAGGGCGAATGCCCAAAATACCTGTTTATTTGTGCTTCAGTACTTACCTAATACCTAAACTGATAATCAACAAACTTGATTATAATCAACTTATTTTTCAGTATTCAACTGACTAAAACCATCCCGAATCACTTTTGCCATCAGTTTGCGTCGTTCCGACAAAAAGCTGAGATAATCCAGTTGTTCAAAACCTTCTGGCAAGGTATGCCAATAACACATTTTTTCAGAATAGCTATAGTTTGTCAGATACATAAGTTAGCCTTTCCAATAGTGGATATCAAGGCATTGATAACTGATTTCTTTGCCCCAGTTTTTGCACGCAAAAACTTGCAGCAAAGAACTGATAACTGAAAAACTATAGGGTCAATTATTGATAAGATGACCAATCCAAATTTTGAAGTTGACTCAAGCGGGGTAGATCATTTCTGGCTTTTTCATAGCTTTCTGTTTCACAGAAAATATCCTCAAGCGTCAATAAATGAATTTTAACAGGGGTTATGTCGCTATGAGCTGCAAGACGTTCAAGAAATGCTTTGGTATAACCCATACCCGCTAACATGATACTGATGTTGGCCCTATGAACAATGATATCAGAGTAATATTTTTTGGCCTCGTCTACATCAAGTTTCTTGGCACTTAACTTACTCTGAAAGTGAATTTTTAAACCCTTTTCTTCAATCAAACCATCAATGCCATCATCAGGGCCTCTTGGGCCAGGCGTAAAACCCAGAAAATAAGCGAATCGTCGCCCAAGTTCTTGTTTAGTGGGGCTACTGGCACTGAGTAACCCCTTAATAATAGCCCGTCTTTGTGGAAAAGTAAGCAGCCTCATAGTCATGGAAAGCTATTTAATATTCAATAATCGATCATGGAAAATCTTTAAACCGAAAACAACCAATTCCTTCGATTTATCCATCAAATCGTTTTCGGTCAACATCATTATGGTATCGGCGGTGGGTTCAACGTTAATCGTCACATTACCGAATTTTTTTGGGAAATCTTTTAGTGTTTCCACAGATTGGTTTTTTTTATTGGCATAAGTCATCGCATAGCGCATCGCTAAATTAAGCGCGAAACGCTCATTCATACCCAACATAGTGATTTCTTTCAGTTTGTCTAACTGAGATTGTGTCAACTTGACTGAAATCGGTTGATAAGCCGATGATTGAGTTTCCTCTGTTTTTGGCATCTCTTCCAGTGCTTTTTTAACGGCAATACTGGGTTGTTTTTTTTTAGGCATGTTTCCTCCTATTTATCCCTGAATGGTTTCTTGTAAAATGTCACGTATGTACTCACATCCCTCATAATGCCAAACGAATTGACCCGTTTGTAACGCATCAGGAAATTCTTTAGGATGCTTCTTGATTCGTTTTGTCAGTTGTATGTTTGTTGGCTTAACGGCAATTTGCGCTAAACATTCTTCGATTCGTGTTTTTATTGCGCCTAAAGGAACAATTCTGACTCGACTCTGGTAATTGGTTTTTTGCATGGCAGCCACTATAGCCAAAGTATCAGCCAGTTTATCAAGTGCTAATGCCTGATCATTAATCGGTAATAAGATAATATCAGGCTCATTTTCTACGATCACTTTCACGGTGTCTTCGTTTGGGCTGTTGATATCAAGTACAATGTGTTCATATTCACTTGGTTCAACTAAGCGAGTTATTCGTGTTTGATCTGGATTCCAAATCACGGTTAAGCCTTCATGATTTTTTGCGCGTTGTGAATCAAATTCACTTTTAGGTTCTTGACGACAATAAAATGAGAAAGCGTCAAATTGATCAACGCAATCAACTAATAACACTCGTCCATTTTCTGCCAATAAACCCGCTACATGCACTGCCAAAGTGGTTTTACCAACACCGCCTTTGTTGAAGGCACTTAGAATTATCATTATAGTCCTTGTTGTTTTGTGATATGAAGGTTGAAGAAAAAAGGTGGGTGTAACGAAGTTCTACCCACCCGACATTTGCTTAGGCGTACTCACCTACTAGACATTGGCTACCGGATGTATACTTAGCATCGTCATAAATTGCGCTTTTTTGAATTTTATAGCCAACAGCTAAAGCAGTTGTCTAAAAGCTCAAGTCACCTAAAGGTGACTAACCACTTCGTTTTTTTCAAAATGCAAAAGCGCAAATTATAACGGTGGACAGGATAGTTCAATAGGTATCACATGAATATCACTGGAAGATTGTCGAATTTGCCAAAGATCAAAGGCATTTTGTAATTTTAACCAATGGGTGGCCTTCTGTTTTCCAAATGTCATTTCCAGTCGTAACGCTATCTCAGGTGTCACGGCAGCACGTCCCTTAAGTATCTTAGACAGTGTTTTCCGACTCATATCCAAATGATGAGCAACTTCAGTGATAGACAAACCTAAAGGTTCAATCACTAACTCCTTGAGAATTTCACCGGGATGGGCTGGGTTATACATACTCATGGTGTCACCTCATTAATGGTAATCCTCATAATTTACTATTTCGGCATCCTGGCCACTGAAACGGAACGTTACACGATAATTACCACTGACCTTAACCGCCCAAATACCCTTGCGATTACCTTTCAATTCATGCAACATCAAGCCTGGCAAATCCATATCATTAGGGCTTTCAGCTTGATCTAAATTAGAAAGAATCAATTGTAGTCGTTTAGCGTGTTTTGCTTGAATACCAGCTTGACTGCCAGTACGATAGAAACATTCTAAACCTTTGTGAATAAAACTTTTTATCATAATTTCAGTCCTTTGAAATAATTATTATGAGTTCCCAAACTTGGTTTGGGAATACATCACATAATGATATTATAGCATCAAATCCCCCAATCTCAACACCACCCCCACAGTACACTCACAAAAACAACTTTCCCAATCAACCGCACAATATAAGTACTGAACCATAAATTTTCAGGTATATTTAAAAAAACAGAAAGGGGGCAACCACAAGGGATTGCCCCTACGGGCGGTTCGTAGGGGCAATCCCTTGTGGTTGCCCTTGGTTGTTAAATACCTGTTTATTTGTGCTTCAGTACTTACTCTTCATCATCCAAGCGATTCGGCTCATTAACTATGCCGCTTCTTTTAGGAACGAAAACTCAATATTGATCAATCACCCAATCAAAGGCAGAAATTTATATGTAAAGTTAAGCCATAAAATTAACATACAGAATTTTATATGTAAAGTTAAGCCATAAAATTGATATATAGAATTTTATAGGTCAGGATTTGACTATTTTAGTCAATAAAAAGTTTGAGATATTTATCAAATATAAATAGACGATTGCGTTGATAACCCGTTGTTTCTTTTAAAATATATAATTTTTCAAAATCCTTAATCAAATGATTAGCCGTTTGATGAGTCACTTGGAGATAGGTGGCAATATCACTAACTGTTACGACTGGTTTACCATAAAGAAATGTCAACAGCGTATGAGCATTTTTAGTGCGTTTTCCAAGTGTGATAATTTTATTTTCAAACTCGGAACGCAAATGTAAAATGTTCTGAAAAGTTTGCTTTCCCTTTTGCGCTGTTTCTACAACAGCAACCAGAAAAAATTTTATCCAATGCACTAAATGATGAGATTCCCGAGCCATCATCAGGGCATCATAGTAGATGCCTTTATGTTTTTCAAAATAATCAGAAAGATATAGAGAAGGTTTTGCAAGTATGCCATGACTCACTAAATAAATCGTAATCAATAAACGCCCAATACGTCCATTTCCATCTAAAAAAGGGTGAATGGTTTCAAACTGATAATGACTAATGGCAATACGCACTAAATGAGGCACATCAATATTTTCATTATGCCAAAAATTTTCTAAATCAGTCATTAACTCAGGAATTTCATGGTGATGAGGCGGTATAAAGGTAGCATCCTGTAAGCTACTGCCACCGATCCAATTTTGACTGCGTCGAAATTCGCCAGGTGTTTTATAGGAACCGCGTACTCCTTGCAACAAAATACCATGCGTTTCTTTGATTAAACGACAAGAAAGGGGCAGCTGTTTTAATTTTTCTATCGCATAATTCATCGCTGCCACATAGTTTTGTACTTCTTGCCAATCATCCCGTTTTTCTGGAATAATCTGTTCTTGGTTCATAACGGCTTCGTCTATATTCGTTTTAGTGCCTTCAATACGGCTAGAAATATTGGCTTCTTTGACGATGTGCATTTTAATAAACATATCGACATCTGGCACTATCAAAGAAAACGCATTCAATTCACCTAAAGCGCGGGTGGCTTGTTCAAGTAACGTATTGATTTTAGCCTCTTCCCAAACCCATTCTTTATTAATCGACGTTGGTGAAAAACTTTTATATTGATACTGCTGTTTAGTGGTACCTGCATGGAAATCTTCAATTTTCATGTTTGCCTCTTCTCGTTTCCCCATTCTTCATAAAAATGCCTGATGTTTCATCATACAATGGTTATAACACCAAATTCCCCAATTTTTTCACCACCCCCACACTCGAAACACTCACAAAAACCACTCGCCCAATCAAGCGCACTATATACTCTTCATCATCCAACCGATTGGGATCATTAACAATGCCACTTCTCTTATCCACTTTGATGCGATATTGATCAATCACCCAATCAAGGGCGGAGCGATTGCCGAGACGATAGTCAAAGGTTTCGGGTGGAATGCCGTCGATAATTAAGGAATCGTTGTAAATGATTTGCCGCTTGTCGCGGGCCAGTTTCATTTTTTCGACGCGCCACTCTAAGGGCGTATCGGCTTTATCCAGCCATTTCAAAGGGTATTCTGGTTGTTGCTCATAGTTGAGGTGTAAGTCGGCTAGTTTTTTACCCGCGTTAGCAAAATCCCAAAAGTTGGGAGCGAGCGGAATGCGCGGCAATTCTCTTTTCAAGTTAGCTTTGTATTTATCCCGATAAACGGGGTGATGCAGTAATCCATAAACATAATGAAAAATGTCCCATTTAGTGATTTGGTTATCTTGGTAGTGGGTTTGATAGTGGTTTAATGCCCAGTCTGTGATGTTTTCCTTGCGGTTGGTACCGTTTTCATTGTAGGTATAGAAGGGAAAGCATTGTGTTTTTTCCAGAAAATCTAAACACGGAATAAGATTAACTATCAAAGCATGAAATGGTTTATTACTGCCAATACCACTCACACAAATCACCTGATTTTCAGTTTTTGCAGTAGGAAAGATAGAAGGAAAAACATAAACTCTTTCATTAAACCTCCTATCAAAAAACAAATTGGATTTTGTGAAAG
>QNEL01000509.1 GCA_003645185.1 Candidatus Parabeggiatoa sp. nov. 3 | reverse complement strand
TTGGAATATGGTATAGTAGGTATTAACGAAGGCCTTCTTTCTACAGAAGTTGCGCCATTTGGCGGTGTGAAAGAGTCGGGCATCGGGCGCGAAGGTTCCAAATATGGAGTTGAAGATTTTCTGGAAATCAAGTATATGTGTATGGGTGGGTGTGCGACTCGTTTCCAAAGAAAATGGCATAAAAGCTATATAACTTGGAGCTTTTCAAATAAAATTTGAAATGATAACTGAATTATAATGAGGTCGAAAGGCTACCTCCAGTATGTGGATACTGAATGCATAACTTACCCTATTGGACGTGAGTGATGAAACGTCTGGTAAAGCGGGAATAATGGCACTTAGGGAACTAGCTTACAAGTTTCTTATGTCTGCAAAGCATCTATGGTGAAGTGCCAACTAAAGTTAGAGAATAAAGCTTCCTAACATACAAATAAGATAATAAGCGGTAACACTTATATAGAGTTAAAGAACCTGAAAAATCCAAAAAAGGTCTCCACTAGTCAAAAAACTCTGGGAGCAAACTAACCACCTACGGATGCGAATAAGCCTATAATTCGGAACGAGGTAAACCAACGCAAGGGTTATTAGAGTTGAAAGAACTCTAAGAAAGAAACGGGGACAACATCAATCCTACGCTAACGTTGGTAGAGGATTGAGTAAAAAGCAAATGGTTAGCTGTAATGGCTAATATAAGCAGACTTACTCATTGTTAATAATAATCTGCTAGAAATTAAGGAATCTAAATCCCGTTAAACGAAGGAGACAGAAACATGTTGCATGTACAAACATTAAACATAGTTGATGCCTTCCCTAATATCGACTTGAAAAACGACATGGGGGAGGCATGGAATCTAATCAACTGGACGAAATGCCGACACCACGTTGATAGAATCCAAAAAAGTATAGCTAAATCTATAGAGTGTGGTAATTTTAAGAAAGCAGAGAAGCTAAGAAAAGTTTTGTACGCCTCCAAGGCGGCCAAGCTTATTGCTGTTAGAAAGGTTACACAGGAGAATCGTGGTAAAAGTACAAGTGGGATTGACGGCGTAAAAAACGTTAAACCAGCCCAGAGAATAGCAATGGCAGAAATGGTTAGGGTTAATCCTAAATGGAAGCCGGTTAGACAAGTTGAGATTCCAAAGAAAAACGGAAAAATGAGAACGTTAGGGATTCCAACGATGTATGACAGGGCTTGTCAAGCGTTAATGAAAATAGGATTAGAACCCTGTTATGAAGCCAATGCTGAAAACAATTCATACGGTTTTAGACCTTGTAGGTCAGCACACGATGCTATAGAAAAAATATTCCTTGCAATTAGAAGCAGCAAGGATAAATGGATATTGGAAGGAGACCTTAAAGGCTTCTTTGATAACATTAAAACCAATGCCATAATAGATAATGTGATTATAGGGCAAGACCACGAATTGAAACACTCTATTATAAAGTTAGTACAATCAGGTGCTGTAAGTGTTAAACATGAAGCCATAGAAACTAACAAAGGCACACCTCAAGGCTCCGTCATTAGTCCCTTATTGGCAAATATAGCATTTATGGGGTTAGAGAAAATGATAGATGAGTGGGACTGGAATAACAGAAAAAGAACCAACAGGAAAATGAAAAGAGATAAAAAGGTTCAAGTAATTGTTTATGCCGATGATTTCGTAGTAATTGCAAAAGAAAAAGAGATAATAGAGGAGTTAAAACAAGTCATTGGTAAGTGGGTTATGGATAAAATGGGTGTAGAACTAAGCCCTGAAAAAACCAAAATAACCAATATTAATGATGGTTTTGATTTCTTAGGATTTAATGTCAGACAGTACGCTATTGGAAAGAATGGTAAAGTTAAAACTCTAATAAAACCATCCAAAGATAGTATCAAAGGCATTAAAGAAAAAATACGTGTTGTTTGCAAAGGAGGTAAATCTTTATCCCAAGAAGCCTTAATAAGTAAACTCAACCCCATAATAAGGGGATGGGCGAATTATTACAGACATGGTGTCTCCAAAGAAATCTATGGAAGCGTAGATAACTATACGTGGAAATGTATTTGGAATTGGTGTACTAGTAGGCACAATAACAAAGGCAAGATATGGGTAAAGAATAAATACTTTGATAATAAGTGGGTATTCCAAACTGGTAAACATGAACTCTACCGTATGAGTACCACAAAGATTACAAGATTTATCAAAGTAAAAGGAAGTGAACATCCATTTAACGGCAATGACGATTATTGGAACAAAAGGATGTATCAAAATAAAGATATGGCTTTGCACACAAAAATAATCAAGAGTCAAAACCACAAATGTAAGTGGTGTTCGCAAAAATTGGTATACAACGACGTAATAGAAATCGACCACATAATACCTAAAGTGTTAGGTGGAACAGATAAGCTTGAAAATCTGCAATTACTACATGGATATTGCCATGACAGAAAAACAGCAATTGATGGAAGTTTAAACAAGAGGTAACAGCTTTCTTTAAGTTTGAAACATTTTATAAGAGATAGTAATATCGTTATTAACAAAGGAGCCGTATGAGGTAAAAGTCTCATGTGCGGTTTTGAAGACGAATCGACTACGGAGACGTAGTTCGGTTTAGTTTAACTGTAGCAAAGGCCAACTGATAGCAAATACAACGCATTGAAGGATTTTAGGAATTTATTGATTGATAGGGTGCAAAAAATAGAGGGTAATTATGAGAAGAGGCGTATACAACTTTTATGGTGGCATGGCAATCTATCCCCCTCGTGTGATTGAAGAGGCCCGGAGAGATTTGCTTGAATATGAAAACACCGGTCTTTCCATTCTTGAAATGAGTCATCGTTCACAAACATTTCGGGGTATTGTTGATCAAACCGAAAAAAATTTACGCGAATTGATGAATATCCCAGATAATTACCATGTCTTGTTTTTACAAGGTGGAGAAAGCTTACAATTCTCCATGATTCCCATTAATTTTTTGCGAGGTAAAAATCGCCCAGCAAATTATATCGTCACCGGCTATTGGAGTAAAAAGGCAATCACAGACCCTCGTAGAGAGGGTCAGGTCAACATTATTTGGGATGGTAGCGATGAAGGTTTTACAAGAGTCCCCAAGCAGGATGAACTTCAGTTTTACCCTGAAGCCGCTTATGTTTATTATACAACTAATGAAACGGTGGAAGGCATTCAATTTCCAACGATACCTGACGTTGGTGATATTCCACTCGTCTGTGATATGTGTTCTGATTTCATTACCAAACCTATTGATGTCACCAAATATGCGCTGATTTCTGCACATGGACAAAAAAACGCTGGCATTGCAGGGGTCTCAATTATTATTATCCGCGATGATTTTTTGAAAGATATTCCCGACAATATCCATACCATGCTCGATTATCGTCCTCATATTGAAAAACGCTCTATTTACAATACGCCTCCGGTTTTTGCCGTTTATACAGTCATGTTGATGACACGTTGGTTAATTGAAGATATTGGTGGATTGGAGAACATGGATAAGTTAGCTCGACAGAGATCAGCCATTATTTACGAGTTACTGGATAAAAACGAGGGTTTTTATAAACCGCATGCTAAACTTGACAGTCGTTCTTTAATCAACATTGTCTTCAAGTTACCAACTGCTGAACTGACCCAAAAATTCATTGCAGAAGGTGCTGAAGAAGGTTTAATTGGTTTACAAGGACACCGCTCACTTGGTGGGATACGGGCTTCATTTTTCAATCCCATGCCAATGGAAGGTGTCCATGCTTTACGAGATTTTATGATGCGATTTCAGAATAAATATCACTAAGACGCTGTTATCCGAGCTTGATTACTTTATTTTGTGCGGTATACTTGAAAAAAAATTCGCACACAAACACCAAAAATAGTTGATTTAACGGATGTTATCCCTTAAAAAAATAACATCCGTCAAATCACGAAATGTAGGAGACTACCAAGAATTAAACGAGATGGATAATGCTTATTAATAGAACACAGAAATTTCTGTTCATTCACATTCAAAGAACCGGTGGTAGTAGCATAAGAAAAGTCTTAACAGAGGCTTTCCCTGATACAAAATACTTTCTGGGTTCACATGACCATGCTTTGTGGGCTAAACCTCATTTGGATTCAGAATGGCCCAATTACTACAAAATAGCTTTCGTTAGAAATCCTTGGGAAAGAATGTTTTCGTGGTACACAATGATAACCCAAACTCAACAAGGCAAAATCGCAAATTGGTATAAGGAGGTTTTAGGCGGAAACTCCAAAAACAAATTGTGGGAATATGTCTTTAATAATTCAAGAAATTTTGAAGATTTTTATTAAATTGTACTGATGTGATCGACGATATAGATGGGAGAAAAAGTTTTGCCTATAATCAATTAGATTATATTACCGATGAACAAGGCAATGTTATTGTTGATTTTATCGGTAGACATGAAAACTATACCCAAGATGCCCAAGTTTTATTTCAACATTTGGGATTAGAACAAATACAATTGCCACATGTTTGGCCTTCAAAGCATAACCATTATAGTCAACACTATACTGAAAAAACTGCCCAGTTGGTGGCTGAACGATTTGCCAAGGATATAGCGTTTTTTGGTTATCAATTTGAAAAAAATTAAGTTATGGGGAAAGTACCCCTTTTCGGTGGGAAAAATATTTGACACCGTCTAAAAAAATGGAAAAAATCATTTAAAATACATGGATTGTGTTGCTATTAGTTTGTGTTAGGGCTTGTGTACGGAAAAATTCATGAGTGATATTTTGGAAGTAACAGATAGTTTGGTTCGATACAGTATTGGATATGAGGATGATGTGGAAGATATCATTCAAGATTTGGAACAGGCTTTAGCCATTTTATAAAGGAGATTGACTAATGTTACAAACAGGTGGTGAAATTTTATTTCGTTCACTCAACGAAAATGGAATCAATATGGTTACCGGCGTACCCGGAGGACCGTTGGTGCCCTTTATCAATGCCATTCGGAATCATCATGAGCAAAGCCACAACTTCAGGAACATTGTCAGTACCCATGAAACGCTGGCTACCTTAACCGCTAGCACCTTTGGACGTTTCAATCGTTGGCCCGGCGTGGCCTATGTCTCTCGAAAAGGTGGGGCTGACAATGCCACCTTGGGTATTACCCAAGCCCAAATGCATGGTGATCCGCTCATTGTGATTGTTGGTCAAAAACCACCTAATCTACGCGGGCCGTTTGATATTCAGGCTACCGACATTCAAGCTGATTTTGCTCATCGGGTGAAACGGGTCATCAAGCTGACAGAGGCGGGTGAGATTCCAGAGATGATCAATCTGGCTATTCGAGAATCAAT
>QNEL01000508.1 GCA_003645185.1 Candidatus Parabeggiatoa sp. nov. 3 | reverse complement strand
TAGGTAAAACGATTTTGGGCGTTTTTGAAATCATGGCAACCCGCTTACCCACCCTACATATATTCCCAATATCCTGGAATTTCTCTTAATGGGAAAACTTCGATTTGCTCATGAATGTGATACTTTGCATTGCCTGGATAGAGCACCCATAATCTTTCAAGATTCAAAGTATTCGCAATACCAAACGATCTGCCTATTTCTGAATTTTCATGCTGCTTTTATGTCAATGTGATTTTATAACGCAAGAGACGCAAAGATTTCGATTTACAAGCATCTTTAGCGTCTTTAGCGTCAAAGCGCGTTTATTTCTTTTTTAATTGATATCAAATTCTATCTCTCGCATCAAACTTGAAATCTCTGTGATAACAACCGAAATTTCAATGATGAACTGCGATTATGTAGGCGCTATTAATAATCTCAGATAACAGCTATACTGCACGCAGTCATAAATTAAACTTTTATGTATTTCACTTAAGAAGTTTCGCTTCGCTAAACTTTTGCCAGAAAATTTGTTACCGCGCTAAGTATACAACCAGCTCTGAACTGTTCCCATTGGCTGATAAGGTTGCACAGAACAGTTTTTCAAAGGTGTCACACTGCCCTTTGCCCATGCTTAAAAGAGCACTTAGATCATCACAAGCCAAATCTTTAAAACCATGTCCAGATTTGTAATAATACAGTGGTTTGGAATCCCAATTGGTAATCTGTTTGGTCTCAAACAATTCCCATGTTTTTTCAAGTGCTTGTACTTTATCTCGCGCACCAGAATTTGAAGTAGCCAAATGCAACGGCGTGAGGTAGAGCTTCGCGAACTTTCTCAAGGGCTTTTTCAGAGTCACATAAACGGTGTGCTTGCTACTACCAAGGTATTTGGTTTTTGGTATGCCATCCTTTTTGTATTTGACACGCCAATCAATCGTCATCGGATTAAAAAACGGGGTTCGTTTTTGTGCCAAATGCCCATTAGCCAACATGGCGCTCGTTAGAACATAACTTCCGTCCACTCTGGCACGTTCATCTTCAAAAACAAAGGTTTTCCCTTGAGAGGTTTTCGCATTGCCGGTAATTGTAACCGTTTGTGATAGATTTTTCTGTTTCTGAGTGATACGGAATTTCGCCTCACTGATTTTCATTCAGGCTCCACTGACGTAACCCAAACGGTTTTTATCATTCTCGATCTGGGTATTTTTGTATTCCCATACCGGATTTTCAATCAATTTGGGTTTCTTTCCAACTTCATCCCGCCAAATTTCAAGATAATTGGTTTTATATTTGGCACCAAACGCAAGGCTCAATATCTCAAGGCAAAAATTCTCTTGTCTTTTGCCTTTCCGAGTCTTTTTCTGGTCGCAATCACACTCGGTGCGTTTCTTCTTCTTGCGCAGCCCCCTTTTTCTTGAGCTGCTTTTTGACGACTGCCTTTAACAAGGTTTTTACCATGACTCTGAAGGCAATGAGTGCCACGGCGGCTAGTGCAAAACTACCAAAGCTTATCATGGCGACTATATTGAAGTATAGCACCATCACTTGGATGACCATATTGATAAGGGCTGCCATCGGATTTTTGGAGGCGTCGCAAGAAAGGCCTTCTAAGGCTCCGCCATTTAATCCGCCTTCTAGCAGGTATGCTCCGGCACCTGTGATGCTATCTTGAATGATGTAGCCTGAACCTTGCCAGTTGCCCTGTTGGATTTCACGTTGCGGAACAATGGCATGTTGGCCGGCATGAATGCCGTTGATGATGTCGGTTTTGACTTCTTGACTGACGCTTAAAAGTGGCAAAACAGTGTCAATGTTTTCTGCCGTTATGGCGTAAATGGGAATTTGCTGTGCATTGGCTTCTAGTAAGACTTGTGTGGCGGAAACTCCGCGTCCCAATTCGTAGTCAAACAGTTCTTCTATCACGCTGTTTTCTAAGTAAGAACCATAGATGCCAATTTGCGACATATATTCAAATCGGGCTTCAAAGCTGGGTGCGACAACCGCTTGGATATTTTGTTGAACATCAATCACTTGACTTTTATAAATAATGCCATTGCGGGCAATTCCAAGAAAGCCTGTAAGTTGGACTGACGAAAGGAAGTCCAACTTCTCCGGACAATTTGCATCTTTGAATGTTGGAGTTCGCAAACTAATGAAAATCTACGGGCTTCGCCGACAGTTTGTTCCGGATTGGATGATAAGCTGGAAGGTGCGTGAGACGTTTGCTTATTATTGGAGTCATGATAATATTACTTTCTAGTAACATCAAAAATTTCATAATCTTCATTCAAAACGACTGTTGCATGTTGATTATTAATACCTTCTAATTCAAGATACCATTTAGCATCCCTTTGTTTCACTTCTATTATCTCCGCCTCTCTGCTTATACGCCATGGGGTACATGGATGACAAAAATCACGGTGAAGCTTCAGAGAGGCTTTGTGATTCCAGTCTTTCTCAATGCAAAGGAATTGGGTTTCCTGTATTCTCTTTTTTAGGTTTTTAATGAAATTTTTATAAGCTTGTTCTTTAGTTTCATACCATTCTTTAGTCGTTTCCCTCACATACAATTGAGTAGATGATCCCAGCAATAGGAATTCTACAACGATTTTACCCGAAAAATAAGTAAACTTAGGATGCCCACATTTTAAACGTTTTTTTATGTCATCTTGGGTATAAACTGTTTCATCATCTTTGGAGTAACCGAGTTCTTTTAAATAACTTTCTATATCTCTTTCAATATACTCAATTTCTCCATTAGTTTGAGAACACTTAGACCAACACCAACCGCTCTTAAGTTCGTAGAGTAAAAAAAGTTCTATAAACCGGCTTTTTCCTAAAAAAATATTAAAATATTTCAAGAGTTGTCTTTCTGCTTGAATTTTTACAATTTGTCCCTCGTTATCGCGTTTCAGATAAATAATTTGACTTTCTTCTAAGCCTTTAACAACTCGAATATTAGATTGAATGTTCATCAGTTTTCAGATCAATAGCAAGGTGAAATTTAAGGCAAGCATAAGTTAGTAGTTGAAGTCATTTTTTACCCAACATCTCACCGGTTAACATATAAATATAAATCGGGTGGATATTGTATTGCTTTCCACCCGAGTTAATTGGTAAATTAACAGCGTATTTCAGTTTGTCTCACTCAGTAAACATTATTCCCTGTTTGTCTTCTGTTAAATTGGGCAATTTTTCAGACTTTTTCCGAGCATAAAACATAACTCCCTCTGGCGTTTCAAAATAACTCCTAAACCTAACATATCCAACCACCGCCTGGCTTTCGAAATCGCGTTCAGCATCTCTACCTTCACCATGATAAGCCTGACCATAAGAAGGATCATAATAAAAGGTGGAGAGTCCTTTTGCAATAGCCTCTTGATCAGTCACTTTGACAATTATATGTTGTCCAAACACTTTTTCAGAAGGCGGACGTGTGTTCTGTCCTTCCAAGTAAGATTGATGACTGGTTAAATCACCATAAATATGATTAGTTCTGGGGGGTACCAGACCAAATAGTGGTTGCCCAACATTATCATTTCCTTCCCAATTAAGAATCAGCTTCCATTTATGAGTCTCATCTTTTAGAAAAGAGGGAGTTTGCTCAAAACTCCAACCTTTAATTAACATACGCTCTTCAAAAGAAGGACGGAATAAAACTGTCTTAGGTTCAACATCAACCAGTTTAGAATGAACCCCATTAACAGCTAAAGCCGCACGGAACAAATCAGCAAAGACACCACACTGTCCACTGCCATGTGTGGATTTTAAAAAGGGCTCTAACTGGGTTAGAGATTTATTGAAACCATATCCCTGTTTGTAATAGTACAAACGCCGATTTGGGTTCCAAGTGGTGAGATTCTTCTGCTTAAACAAAGTCCAAGTTTTTTCAACAGCTTGTTTCTTATTCTTCGCTCCAGGATTGGAGGTAGCTAAATGTAAAGAAGTAAGATACAAGGTGTGAAATTCCCCACGGTCTGGCTTGTTCAGGGTGACATAAATTGTGTGCTTGCTGGTACCAAGATCTTTGGTTTTCGGTATGCCAGCCTTTTTATATTTGACACGCCAATTAATTGTCAGTGGATTGAAGAACTGGGTGCCTTTCTCCGCTAAAGGATCATTGGCTGATGTCATCTGTTTCGTGGTGACATAGTCTCCACTGATGCCCGCGTTTTTGTATTGGAAAAGAAAGGTTTTTCCTTGAGGGGTTTTGGCATTGCCCGTAATGGTAACGGTTTTGATGTCTGTTGGGTTATCCTCAATGGCAAACTTGGCTTTGATTTTTAAGGTATCACCACTGACGTAACCGATACGCTCATGGGTTTCAGGTTTGCCATCATAATCCTTGTCTTTCCACTCAGCCCCAGTAATCAAAAAAGGCGCTTGGCCGATTTGGTCTTTGTAAATGGGTAAGTCCTTAACAAATTGGACACTCACCAGCTCAAGTTCGGGTTCACATTCATCTTTACCCGTTTTGCCCTTCCGAGTTTTTTTCTTTTTCTTATCGCAGTCACATTCGGTGCGTTTCTTTTTCTTGCGCTTTTTAGCCCCCTTTTTCTTGATCTGCTTTTTGACGACTGCCTTTAACAAGGTTTTTACCATGATTCTAAAGGTGACGAGGGCCACGGCGGCTAGCGCAAAACTGCCAAAGCTTATCATGGCGACTATATTGAAGTATAGCTCCATCACTTGGATGATCATATTGATAAGGGCTGCCATCGGATTTTTGGAGGCGTCGCAAGAAAGGCCTTCTAGGGCACCGCCATTTAATCCGCCTTCTAGCAGGTATGCCCCAGCACCTGTGATGCTATCTTGAATGATGTAGCCGGAACCTTGCCAGTTGCCATGTTGGATTTCACGTTGTGGGACGATGGCATGTTGGCCGGCATGAATGCCGTTGATGATGTCGGTTTTGACTTCTTGACTGACGCTTAAAAGTGGCAAAACGGTGTCAATGTTTTCTGCCGTTATGGCGTAAATGGGAATTTGCTGTGCATTGGCTTCTAGTAAGACTTGTGTGGCGGAAACTCCCCGTCCCAATTCGTAGTCAAACAGTTCTTCTATCACGCTGTTTTCTAGGTAAGAACCATAGATGCCAATTTGCGACATGTATTCAAACCGGGCTTCAAAGCTGGGCGCGACAACGGCTTGGATATTTTGTTGAACATCAATCACTCGACTTTTATAAATGCCATTGCGGGCAATCCCGTAAAAGTAGCTGACAGTCAACGGTGAGACAAATAATCCAACTGATGGCAAACGCACACGACGCACTTGATGAACTTGGGCGGTGAGATCATCATAAAAGTCATGCATCATCCAAAAATTTAAGGCGGTTTGCTGTAAATTCTCAGCGGCGGTGTTGGGATCG
>QNEL01000507.1 GCA_003645185.1 Candidatus Parabeggiatoa sp. nov. 3 | reverse complement strand
CCACCACCAAACGCTGCACCAACCAGCATCACGCTTTCCAACAACACCCTCACGGCCAATAGTGTACTGGGTACCCCCATTGGCAGCTTCACAACTGTCGATCCGGATATCAACGACACGCACACTTACACCCTTGAACATGATAGCGAAAGGCGTTTCGCCATCACCGGTAATCAATTACAAATCGCCAAAACCTTGGAAATCGGCAATCACGAGATCACCGTGCGTTCCACCGACAGTGGCGGTTTATCTATTGATCAAACTTTCCAAATCGACATTGTCGCGGCCAGCGAAGATCAAGACAATGACGGTATCCTAAACTACCTAGAAGAGGCCGCACCCAACAACGGTGATGGCAACGATGACGGTATACCAGACAGTGAACAACCCCATGTCGTCTCCCTGCCGCTCAGCAATCAACAAGACTACATCACCTTAGCGGCCCACAATACTGACTGCCCACTTGAAAAAGTTCACGTCAACAACGTTCAATCGCAACCTGATACACACCACCCCGCTGAAAGCATCCGTTTTGAAATCGCTTGCCAAGCAACCGAACTCACTTTGTATTATCACGGTGTCACAGATCCAAGCGGTTGGGCATACCAACACTATCAAGACAACGCATGGCAAGAAATGCCCAACGTCCAACTTGATCAACAGTTCAGTTCTGATCAAACCGTCACAACAGCCACCCTCTCTTTGGAAGCTGAAAGCGATGCAGATCATATTGTTCATATTGGCGGCCTCAGCCGACAACAACTGACAACCACTACCCTACACTTTGCCAAAAACAGCCTAGTCATCAATGAATATGGCAACAGCGTCACAACCCTACCCACACTCGGCCAAGTAGAAGGCAACCTCATCAGCCTACCCGTCACGCGAAGCGGCGCAATAGACAAAATTGTCAAAGCCCATTTCGTTTCAATCGACAGCGATGCCAGACAAGCTATTGATTATGCTATTGTTTCTCCAAAGAATGGCCAAATCACTTGGCCCAAAGGCGACACAACGGCCAATATCACCTTGATTGTCATCAATGACGATATCGACGAATCCGATGAAAGCTTCCGGCTGCGCCTCTCCAATCCCACTGATGGAGCCCAAATAGGCACACCCAGCGAAATCGCGATAACCATCAAAGGCACCCAAATTGAAGAACCAATAGAAGCCAAACCCACCACCGAATGCAAACGTGATGATCCCACATTGCTCCTATCGGCCCCTAAAAACATCACCCTGAAAGTCGGAGATGATCCCATCACCTTGAACTTCACAGGTGGGCAAGACATTGACGATCAAGACAAACGCGCACTCAGCGAATCACCTGATTCAGAGATAGTGAGCATCGAATCGGCCATCTTTCCAAGAGAAGGCGGCGCCATCGTCACCCTAAGGCCCGTTGCCCCAGGCCAAACCAGCCTAGTCATCAGCGACTGCCTCAGCGAAGCCGAAGTCGATATCACAGTCGAACCCGCCCTCTGCCAAAATGATCCGGCCAAAGCCCTACAACCCGAAACCGAAGAACTCAGTATTGAACTCGGCACAGGCAGCTACCGGCTCCCCATCACAGGCGGGCAAGGCGATATCACAGTTAAGCAACCGCACCACACCGAAGTCGCCACCGGCGAACTGTTGTTCACGAAAGAAGAAACCTTCTTAGAAATCCGTCCAAAACAACTGGGGCACACCTACTTCACCCTCAGCGATTGCAACAGTGAAACGCTGATCGATGTCAGCGTCAAATCCCAATGTGACAACCTCCAAGCCAATGCAGCCCAAACGCTGAAAATGAACTCCGATCCGGAAATCATCTTGATAGCCGATGCCGAAAAACGCATGATTGAAGTCAGTGGTGGGCAAGGCGCACTGCAACTCAATTCCCAAAACAGCAGCGTTGCCGCAGGCAACCTCGTACTTTCCCAAAATGGTACCGCCATATTAATCGTAAGGCCGATAAAACCGGGCCATGCCACCTTCACGATCAACGACTGCGTCAGCCAAATCGAACTGTTCGTCAGTGTATTACCAGATGCACCTAACACAGTGGGTATCGATCCAAATAACCAGATATTCACTGACACCCAAGCCTACTTTGAAATCAATCTGCAAAAGACAGGCGGGAAAGCGAGTGATGATAACTGGTATGGGCCAAGCGATTCACTGATGTTAAACCTCAATCTCATCATCGCCCCAAAGCATGTTGGACAAGCAGCCGGCCTCATCGCCCTGATAATACCTGAAGGGCGCGAAATCGTCTTTATGCACAACGGTTCCAAATGGCTACGTTGGGATGGCGATATACTCAGCTTTCCGGTGACTAAAACTTACGCCCACCTGCCAAGCCCAGTCAAAAACGCCATCACACTGGAACTCGACACGCTACCCCTAGACGGCTTTTTAGGCAAAACGTTTAACGTCTACATCGGCTACCGCTTAGGCGATGGCACGATCATATTCAGCACAGATGAAAACGCCCCCCGCTTCAAAGTCGCCAACGGCAGCGGCCTCAAGCTCCAAGGAGACAAAATCGCCACCTTCGCAACCACAGCGCATTTTGAAGGGCTACTCAGCAGCGACAGTGGGCAAACCGGCAACAACCTACTGATTGGTAGAACAGAAACACTCGCGGCCCAATTCACCATCAACGTCGATCCTGCACACCAAGGCCAGCGCGCCAGCCTCATTCTAGTCGCGGAACACAGCAACGGCCAACTGCTCATGCACAACGGCCAAAATTGGGAAACTTGGGACAAACAATTCGCCAGCCTCATTCCGGCCAAACCGCCCTACGAGAGTCTCCCTGAAAAACTCAGCATCACCTTATACCCATTAAACCTAGACAAGCCAATAGGAGAATGGCAACTCAACATCGCCTATCGACTAGAAGACGGAGACGAACAAGGGGCCATCATTTTCAACAATCCCCTCAAATTCTCAATCGCCAACGGCGTCGGCCGCTCACTGATCAGCTATGAAGCTATCAACACCGCCACCCACTTCCACGTTCAAATCAGCACCGAAAGCGGATTAAGCGGCAACAACCTAGAAATTCTGGAAACAGAAACAGCGGCCATCGAATACAGTTTGCAAATCGATCCAGCCGACATAGGGCAAGCCGCCCAAATCATCATCACCGCCCAAGTCAGCTTTGAAGAAGGCACCGAACAAGCCGTCTTCATCCACAACGGCCAGACTTGGAAAGCATGGAACGATGACTTAAACAAACTCACGCCCACGCAAATCCACGACAAACTGCCCAAATTGCTCAACGGGCAACAACCCCTCGCCTTAAAGAGCCTAGCGTTAGGTGATAAACTACCCGCCGCACTCAAAATCTACATCGGCTACAAATTAGGGAACGAAAACTTCATCTACAACGAAGACACCCCCCTATACCTTCGAGTCATCCAAGCCCCATCAGGCCCAGAAAGCAGCGAACGGCCGTGTTTATTTTGTATGTAGGGTGGGTAACGTGGTTGCCCACCATCTTAAATTTATCTTGATTAATGTAGAGGGCCGGTAACGTGTTTTTGTTGCCGGCCCCATTTAATGTAGGGTGGGTAACGTGGTTGCCCACCATCTTAAAAATTAACGCAAAAGACGCAAAAGACGCAAAAGACGCAAAAGATAGACGTTTTAACTGATAACTGATTAAGATTGAGTACAACTAATTACGGGGATAAACGAATTTTTATTTAGAGATAGAACGCAGATTAGACTGATAATCATGATTAACACTGATTAAGATCAAAAAAATCAGCGGAAATCATGACAATCATGACAATCAGCGTTCTATCTGATAACTGATAACTGATAACTGAAAACTGAAAATGTACACCCTTTACCGAACCAATGCTGACGATTTGGATATTCATTTTATTGAAGCGTTAAAAACTCAGTTCAAACATAAAGAACTTGAAATCGCAGTTTGTGAAACGGCACAAGTTGAAGAAGATGAAACAGCTTATTTGCTGGCATCACCCGCTAACCGGGCACACCTATTAAAAGCAATAGACAATATTGCCCATAATCGGCATCTTGTAACCGTTAACTTAGATGAACTGGCATGAAAAAGATTGCTTTTGAAGAAATCGCCTTTCAACATTTTAACGAATGGGCAACCCTAGATAAAAAATTGTATCGGCGAATTGTTAATTTAATTAAAGATATTCTTCGCGAACCCTATTCTGGTATTGGCAAACCAGAAGCATTGAAACACGATTTAAGCGGATATTGGTCACGAAGAATTAACGATGAACATCGTTTAGTCTATAAAGTTGACGATGAAGCAATCACTATTGCCTCTTGTAAATATCATTACTGATTAAGAATTAAGATCAACTCTTGCGTCTTTTGCGTCTTTTGCGTCTTTTGCGTTTATAATTTATCTTGATTAATGTAGGGTGGGTAACGTCTTTTTGTTGCCCACCATTTTAAAATTTAACGCAAAAGACGCAAAAGGCGCAAAAGACGCAAAGACGTTTTAACTGATAACTGATAACTGATAACTGATAACAGATTATTAGGGCTCTTGAAAAATGTCTGGATTAAACGAACTACAGCTAAAATATTTGATTCAATTTCCTGACTATTACGATGACCTTTATAAATTAGAGGTGTCTGCGAAGGGATATTTAAATGAAGTCATGGTACAGTTTTTAAATGGTACAACTTACCCGATGTACTTCATTGACATCACTCGATTGCAACAAGACTTTCAAAGCGAAATTGAATATGGGAATAACTTTCTCGCCGAACCCAACATGGTTGTACTTTCAAAAGTCACACCTGAAAACATCACTATAGCCGTTGACAAACTGGTGTCTCAAGGTTTTTTTAATGAACTCGGGGCCTTATAAGATGATTGGCCTTCAAAATTGTTCTTGATTGAGTACAACTAATTACGGAGATAAACGAATTTTGATTAAGAGATAGAACGCAGATTAGACTGATGATCATGATTAACACTGATTAAGATCAAAAAAAATCAGCGGAAATCATGACAATCATGATAATCAGCGTTCTATCTGATAACTGATAACTGATAGCGATTTAAGCAAATATTATTCCAATATTGAACAGAAGGTACATGATGTCACATTTGATGTCACATGTTTCAGTAACATGATATGTTATTTACTTTATGATTTAATGCGCGTCTGTCGAGCACAACGGATTTTGGTGCTAAACGGATTTTGATTGATTGGCGTTCAAGATTTATTGATATTAATTAACGTAGGGTGGGTAACGTCTTTATGTTGCCCACCATTTAACTTTAATTAATGTAGGGTGGGTAACGTCTTTTTGTTGCCCACCATTTAACTTTAATTAACGTAGGGTGGGTAACGTCTTTATGTTGCCCACCATTCCCTGTAGGGTGGGTAACGTCTT
>QNEL01000506.1 GCA_003645185.1 Candidatus Parabeggiatoa sp. nov. 3 | reverse complement strand
CGGATAGGTGTTAAGGATTAAATAGATTTAAGGATTCTTGTCTGCTATAAATCACTATTTTTGCCAAAGATCGATATTTATCCTTACGAACGTTGTACTCAAGTCAAAGTCGATCTCAATATTGAGGCGGTGAATCGAACAGGGCAATATCTAGCCGGTTTAAAACTTCTAGTCCGATATCAATTGCCTCTTGCATCTGATTTTGGGTAATATAATACTGAATTTGAGGTTGGTACACTTTGATGCGATCTAATAATGTTTGAGCTTGTTGTAAAACGATCTCAGATAGTTTGTTAGCTTGTTCAGGATTACCGTTGAGGTATGCTGCTTCCAGCGTTTCCACATAGAGATTGAGCGTTAAATCATATTCCCTTTCCCAACTGTTTTTTGCCAAGCAAGCTTGCCCAAGCCTTAAATACTGAATGGCTGCTTCATAAGCATTAGCAGCCTTCGCTTTTTGCCCCGCCATTAAATAGAGTTTGGCTATTTGAGTTCGCTCCACTTGATGATCCACCCGTTCAAGGCTCACACTAAAATGTCTCACAATATCAAAGAGTTGCTATTCTAACCGCGCTTCAGTGCTATGATTCAACAACAGACGCGCTATTTGCAAATGGACGATTTTTTTCTGTTCCTCATGAATCAAAGCGTAAGCGGCTTGTTGAACACGATCATGTAAAAATCGGAAATGGTGAATGGCGAGTTTTGATCGGTGTATATCATTTCCAGTGATTTTGAGTTCAGAGGTAGGCAAGATAAACCTTTCTGTTAAAATGGGGTGCAAATCTGGGAAAGTATCCGCTGCTGATTTTTCATAAATGACAGACAAAGTATTCAAATCAAAATGGTTGCCAACACAGGCCGCTAAGCGTAAGACGTGTTGCGCTGATTTTGGCAATTTTTTCAATTTGCCAATCATCAAATCAACCACATTATCGGTAATATCTAAAGCCTCAATTTGGGGCAGGTTCCATTGCCAACCGCCTCCCTTGTCATCGCGAGATTGAGGTGGAATGAATTGCAGTACATTCTCCTCATACAATGTGTGAAGAAACTGATTAACAAAAAATGGATTGCCGCCCGCTTTACGCATCACCAAATTTGTCAATGAGGCTACCGCTTTTTGAGTCTGATGTAAGCTGTCAGCAATCAGTTCATTGACATCTTGAAAGCTTAAAGGCTTTAAGTTGATCTGATTAATGATGATGTTTTCTTTGCGAAGTTGCTCAAGTGTTATCATCAAAGGATGAGTCGGGCTCACTTCGTGATCTCGATAAGCACCAATTAGAAAAAGGCTGCGTGTTTCGCGATTCGTCAGGATGAGTGCTAATAATTTCAGGCTTGCTGAGTCTATCCATTGTAAATCATCCACAAAAAGGACTAAGGGATGTTCCGGTTGGCAAAATACCTGTATCAGGTTTTGAAAAACCAAATTAAAACGGTTTTGAGAGGCCGTCGGTGTTAATTGAGGTACCACAGGTTGTGGCCCAATAATCCATTCCATTTCCGGAATCAGATCAATAATGACTTGTCCATTAGGCCCCAGTGCGCTCAACAGTTGCGCTTTCCATTGTGCTAATTGGGCTGGACTTTCTGTCAGGAGTTGTTGCACTAATTATTCAAAAGCATTGACGATAGCACGATAAGGTATATTGCGTTGAAATTGATCAAATTTGCCGGCAATCAAATAACCCCGCTTTTCAGTCAATGATTTATACAATTCTTTAACTAAGACGGATTTTCCCATGCCAGAATCACCCGCTATTAACATCATTTCCGTTTTTGATATGGATTTTGAAAAATGGGCAACCCGTTCAAAAGCGGCCAACAAGGTTTTGATTTCCAGTTCACGTCCATAGAGTTTTTGAGGAATTTGAAAAGAGGCCGCGATATCCTGTTGAGCCAAAGTAAAGGGTTCAATCAAGCCGGTTTCACGCCAAGCGATCTCACAGGCCTGTAAATCCGCTTTGATCCCCCAAGCACTTTGATAGCGTTTTTCCGCTGTTTTTTCTAACAATTTCATAATGATATCAGAAACAGCGCGAGGGATATCGGAATTGATATCAGCGGGAGAAGGCGGTTTTTTAGCCATAAGACAATGGACTAATGCCATAGCATCCGAAGTGTCAAAAGGCAATTTTTGAGTCAACAGTTCATAAAAAGTCACACCAAGAGTGTAAAAATCAGTACGATAATCCAAACTGCGATTCATTCGCCCTGTTTGCTCCGGCGACATATAAGCCAGTGTGCCTTCCAACACATTAGGGTTTTTTAAGATCGGCATTTCCCGAAAAAATTGGGTAGCAATACCAAAATCAATGATTTTTAACACCCCAGTAGTGGGATTTAAAATCAAGTTTGACGGATTGATATCTTTATGAATAATATGTTGCTGATGAATTTGCCCTAAAATATCAGTTATCTGAATGGCAAGCTGAAGTGATTCTGGTAAACTCAATTGGCGTTGTGCCAATAATTGTTTTAAAGACAGGCCACCAAAATCTTCCAAACATATCACGAGTGTATTCTGATATTTTTCAAGCGTATAAACATTGATAACGCCATCAACCTCAGCTAAATGGTTGATGATGTCATATTCTTGACGATATCGCGTTAATTCTTCAGGCGAAGGATAATCCTCTTTAAGCACTTTGAGGATAACCTTTTGATTATCATCGTTTCTGAGGCAACGATAAATTAATGAATTAGCACTTTCGTAAACTTGTTCAAGAATCTGATAATGAGAAAAGATAAGCATATTATTTTAATCTCCACAACAAAAAATCCCTTCAACTCCCTCAACCAAACTAAGCTTTACCCATTTTTTGGTAGTGATGTCATAGGGGTAATCTGATATAGCGTTTCCCGATTGAATACAGTACACTCATATCAAGAAAATCTAACCGCAAAATAAGATGACGTGCCACATCTAATTCTGCGCTCATACGCAGATTTTCCGCTCGAAGTTGTTCATTCAATGTTGTAATGTTTTCATTAGCTTGCGCTAATTGAACAGTACGTTGTGCCACTTTTTGTTCTAGTGTTTGATATAAAATCGCATTTTCAATAGAAATGGCAGCAGGTGCCAAGAGAATTTTGAGTACTTCTAAATGCTCATGCGTAAAAGCACCGCAGATCAGATTATTTATATTTTTTTTAAATCAGTGTTAATCAGGCCATCATCAGTTTAATCAGCGTTCTATCTCTATGACTTTTTAAATCAGTGTTAATCAGGCCATCATCAGTTTAATCAGCGTTCTATCTCTATGACAACAAAATTAGTTATCACAGCAGCATTAAAGGCCGAGTTACCAACAGATTGGTTACGCGCCAATCAGATTCCCGTTTTAGTTTATAACAAATGGGCCAATGTTGCGCCAAAAGCGCTTCAAGAAGAAGTTGGTGATGCCGGTATTGTCGTCGTCATCACCGGGGTTGGGCCTTTGCGATCACAAGCTTGCGCCCATTGGATCAAAAGCGTTTTCCCAGCCGTTTTATACCTAGTCAATATCGGTTCTGCCGGAGGGCTTGACAAAGGGTTTTTAGGGCAATGGGTGACACCCAAAGCGGTTGCCAGCGAAAACGGAACCTGCATTCAAATTGATGTCCGTTTACCCTTTGCCTGGCCAGTTCATTTGAAGCGCCACATTGGGGGCAAATTATTAAGCGTTGCACAACCTGTGTTTGGCGCATTACCCGAAGACTGGAAACCCTATCAATTTGTCGATATGGAAGCTGCCGCTCAAGCTGAAGTTTTTAAACCACTTGGCATCGCCTTTCATCTGGTTAAATATATTACT
The DNA here is from genome assembly GCA_003645185.1 of Candidatus Parabeggiatoa sp. nov. 3. Taxonomy (GTDB): domain Bacteria; phylum Pseudomonadota; class Gammaproteobacteria; order Beggiatoales; family Beggiatoaceae; genus Parabeggiatoa. Next base: position 1,600 of record QNEL01000506.1, on the reverse strand, counting down.
GACGATTCTTCTCAAACCGCAAAACAACAGTTTAAAACGGCACTCAAAACAGTACGCAGTGAATTAGAGCAGATTTTTAACACCGGATTGGTTTTGACAGAAACCTCCGTTATCCAGCCAGAAAAAAAAACAGTACCGATTACAGTAGTGATTCCCGTTTATAATCGCGCTCATTATATAGAGGCCTGTTTGCAATCGGTTTTAAACCAAACTCAAGCCCCACAAGAAATCATTGTTGTTGACGACGCTTCAGAAGAACATTTAGAAAGCGCCCTAAAACCTTTTCGTGAACGCATCACTTTGATAAAAAATGAGATAAATCAAGGAGTTTCATCTAGCCGTAATCTCGGCATTCAGCAAGCGAAAAGCCCTTGGTTAGCTTTTTTAGATTCCGATGATCATTGGCACCCAGAAAAACTAGCCAATCAATGGGCCTTTCATCAAAGCTATCCTTTTTATCAAATCAGTCAAAACGGAGAAATGTGGATTCGCCACGGGATTCGCGTCAACCCGAAACACTATCATACCAAACCCGAAGGCTGGATTTGGTCATTATCTTTACAGCGTTGTTTGATAAGCCCATCAGCCGTGATGATTAAAAAAAGTTTATTCGCACAGATGGGTTTATTTGATGAAAGTTTACGCGCATGTGAAGACTATGATCTGTGGTTACGGATTACTCGTGAGTATGTTGTCGGATTGGTAGATGATCTTACCGTCGTCAAACAGGGCGGCCATGAAGATCAACTCTCCATGCGTTATAGCGCAATGGATCGGTTTCGGGTTCATGCCTTATTAAAGGCCTTAGAAAAGGAAGACGATTCAGAATATCGTACCGAATTAATCGCCATGATTAGAAAAAAAGCGACGATTTTATTAAACGGTTATCGAAAAAGGCAAAACCATCAAGAAATCGAAAAATATGAACGTTTATTAGTGAATATTTGATTTGATAGCCAACAGAGAGCCAACAGCTAAAGCAGAGAGCCAACAGCTAAAGAGACAACAGCTTTCAGCCGTTGTCTAAAAGCTCAAGTCAGGTGGTGGTGACTATACTGTCCACCGTTATAATTTGCGCTTTTACATTTTGAAAAAATCCATTTTTTGCTGCAAATTTTTGCGGGGGCCCCTGAGCTTGTCGAAGGGTGCAAAAACTTTGGTATGAAATGGTTAGTCACCACCACCTGACTTGAGCTTTTAGACAAGTGCTTTAGCTGTTGGCTTAAAAATATAATAGCGATCTTATGACAATGCTAAGTATATCCACAGTCACACAAGCGCCTTTGCTGAAAAGGAAAAATCTTTCAAGCCCACATTGAGGGATGCTATTATTTGGTTAGTCACCACCACCTGACTTGAGCTTTTAGACAACTGCTGCAACAGATTTTGCGCGCAAAATCTTTTTCACGCAAAAGTATAGCGAAGCGAAACTTTTGCGTGAAAGCGTGAAAAGCTGTTGGCTCAATAATGCAAAATCTCAACCGCCATGCCAATACCTTGCGCTTCACAAAACGGCTTGGCCGTTCCCGTAAAATCCCCTAATGATAAAAAAGCGGGCAAAACGATCTTCTCAGGAAAAAGCACCTTATAAGCTTCCACT
>QNEL01000505.1 GCA_003645185.1 Candidatus Parabeggiatoa sp. nov. 3 | reverse complement strand
TATGTAGGGTGGGTAACGGGTTTTTGTTGCCCACCATCTAAGCTATTAATAAAAACCGCCCTCATTAGAAGTGATTTATATGTAGGGTGGGTAACGGGTTTTTGTTGCCCACCATCTAAGCTAAATACCAAACATTTTCGAGTGAACAAAAGCGCAAATTATAACGGTGGGCAGTATAAACCCTCTTCTTCGCTGCAACTTTTGCAGCGAATGTTTTTCTTATATCACTTAATAGAATTATGAAATCCCGTATAAAAAATATAGACTGAACTTATGAACGCCTAAACGCCTGTCACTCCTGAACGCCTAAACACGCCTTTTTCAAACGGTTCATTTTATAATTCACATTTAATTCACATTAGCAGGGGCAGTTTGGGCTTGTTCTTGTTTTTTCTGAAGTTGTTGGGCATATAACGCATCAAAATTGATGGGTGCCAACCACAGCGGCTGAAATCCGCCCCGAGTCACCGCATTAGAAATGCTTTCACGGGCAAACGGAAACAAAATATTGGGGCAATAGCTATTGAGCATATACGACAATTTATCGTCGAGAAAACCCGTCAGGGTGAAAATGCCAGCTTGATGAAGTTCAACGAGAAAAGCCGTTTTGTCTTCCACTTTGACAGTAGCGGTAATGTTTAAGGTGACTTCGTAGAGTTCTTCATTCAACTTCTCGATATGATTAGACATCTCCAATTCCAATTGTGGTTTCCATTGTTCCATGAAAATCTTGGGTGAATTGGGTGCCTCAAAAGAGAGATCTTTGACATAGATATTTTGTATCCCAAATTTCTCTTGCGTACCGGCATCTGCCTGATTAGGCATCACTTCTTCCACTATGTCATCCTCTTTAGTTATGTTTAAGGGAGCCAACAACCTTTAAATAGAGATTTCCACACAAAAGTTTTTTTCAAAAACGGTTGCGTGGAAAACAGAACAAACCTGACAGGCGAAAGAAAACCTGTCAGGTTTTCACACTTCTGAATTATTGAACTTATGAACGCCTACTCTGAACTCCTAAACACCTTTAAAAATAAATAAATTATGAACGCCTGAATGCCTAAACTTCTGAACGCTGCATTAATTTATTTATATATTAATTAGTTTTTACCCCGTGTGAGGGGTAAATTTGCATTTTGCCACGCAATAATGCCACCTTTGAGATTATGAACTTTTTCAAAATCATTTTTCTTCAACAAACGACATGCACGTCCCGAACGATTACCACTCATACAACTGGCAATAATTGGACGTGTCTTGTATTTTTCCAAGCTCTTCATTTTATCAGATAAAGTGCTTAACGGAATATGCAATGATTTTAGAATATGCCCGTTTGCATATTCATTTTCCTCACGAACATCAAGCACAATAGCATTGTCATGATTAATCAGTAAAGTCGCTTCTTGTGGTACTAAAGATTTAATCCCACTAACTTGCTCACCCAAGAGATTCCAGATCAGTAAACTGATAACAATGCTGAGGGCCAAAAATAAGAGCGGATGATTCCCCACAAATTCAACAAATAGTTCCATTATGGTTAAGAAGTCTGCGTTTCACGATGCCAGATTGGCTTTTTGTATATCAGTTGGTACACCGGCTTTTTTGAGGATCAGTGCCAGTGGACAAAAGCGCGTAAAGCCGCTTTGAAATAAGTTAGCCCCAACAAATGCGGTGAACCAAAGCCAATAAAGATGATGTAATTGACTTAAAGCCAATGAGAGCAAAATAAAAAAACCAGCGACAATAAACACGATTCGTTCAACTGTCATAATCATTAAATCCTCTTACCATTGAGTTAAAATCAAACACAAAATAATAGAGGTTGCTGTGCTATGATTCAAGTATGCGTACAAAATGAGCAAAACACCTCACGCATCATACTGATAAGGCGCAATGTGCGTGCATCACTTACCCGATAATAAACGCGGTTAGCATCTTTACGCGAAGATAAAATCCCCTTATCACGTAAAATAGCTAAATGCTGTGAGATATTGCTTTGTGAGGTACCTACCTGTTCAACAATATCTTGCACACTATATTCGCATTCACCCAAAACGCAAAGAATTTTCAAACGCAAGGGATGCGACATGGCTTTCAAGGATCGTGCAGCACGTTCAATATCATCATCATGTGTGATAAGTGCGAAAGACGGAACACGATCGGCCACCGATTTCATATTAAATTCGGTAAAAGGATTAGTATTCATCATTGGTATCAATCTCTCATTAATAGATTATTTGTTTAGTAGTATATTATAGGTTACTTAAGTCGTCTAAATTTTAGACAACAGTACAAATAGCCAAATGTGTCTGGTGTTAAGCGAATAACTATTTCATTTTATTGATAATTTAAGCGTAATCTTCATCATTGGGCATGAGGTAAGGGCCATGTCAAATTCATATCAATACAATTATCAATTCTTTGCAGCAAGTTTTTGCGCGCAAAAACGGGGGCAAAGAACCGAAGGTAGGTGTCGCTAAATCAATTATCTATATGAGATCGGATTTTGACAGGCCTAAACGCCGCCATTTTTAGAATTGACAATTGAAAAATAGAAATTAAGCATTAATCAAAATAGAAACCTTACCACTGCCAAAAACCATAATCTTTAAAATAGGTGATATTCCCTCAAATCAATTATTGACATCACGCTTTCTCAGTCAAAAAAATCATCAACCCATCAATCTCTAACGGGATAATTTCTCAAAAAGCGATTTGATAAGACTAATTTATACATTTATATGGGCATTATTAATATAAGTTATTGTTTTTTGACATTAACAGTGCTTATAGTATCAAAGATATTGTGGTAAAGTATCAGTTTTAGCATAAGAAATCTATTTATAGTTTTCATGTATTTTTTTTATAATCCCCTAAATTAATAGGGACGTTTGGACGTGACCAGAGTTAGCCTTAAAATAATTATTTGTAGGCTCTATCCAAACAACCCCTATTTTTTTTGACGACTCATTGTCACAGCAATAAGTCATTGGAAGATATTTGGCACACTTTACTTAATGTTCGCGGAGAACAAAAATTGATGTATCAATTAGTCTTATTAAGACACGGCGAAAGTGTTTGGAATAAAGAAAACCGTTTTACCGGCTGGACAGATGTTGATCTTTCTGAAAAGGGTAAACAAGAAGCCTATCATTCCGGCAATGTGCTTAAAAAAGAAGGTTACACGTTTGATATTGCATATACATCCGTTCTCAAAAGGGCAATCAGAACCCTTTGGATCACAATGGATCATATGGATTTAATGTGGATTCCTGTCTATCGCGAATGGCGATTAAATGAACGTCATTACGGCGCACTTCAAGGCTTAAACAAAGCGGAAACGGCAAAAGAATATGGTGAAGAGCAGGTCAAAATTTGGAGAAGAAGTTGTAATATACCCCCACCAGCACTCGAACCGTCAGACGAAAGATATCCCGGACATGATCCACGTTATCAATCACTCAATCGTTCCGATTTGCCAGTCACTGAGTGTTTAGATAGCACGATTGAACGTGTTGTCTCTTGTTGGAACGAAACCCTCGCCCCTTTGATTATTCAAGGCAAAAAGGTTCTTATTGTCGCACACGGCAACAGCTTACGGGGATTGGTCAAACATCTTGATAAGATTTCAGACGAAGAGATTGTGAGTTTGAATATACCAACAGGCATACCTTTAGTGTATGAATTAGATGAGAATCTAAACGCCCTCAAACACTATTACCTTGGAGATCAAGAGGCCATCAAACAAGCAGAACAAGCCGTTGCTAATCAAGGCAAAGCTAAGTCATAAATTCATTTAGAGAAGGATTTTGTTGATATTTTAATACGCCAACAACCGAGGAGGAGTTGAATGTGAATAGGCTTTAATATCAGTAAAACTCTTTTTCACTTAGCCTTAACGCGTGAAATTGCGATCTTTTTCACGCGTCTTTTGCGTCTTTTTTTCTGCGAAAGTTTTGCGCGCAAAACTTTTGCGTGAAAAGTTATTTTTTTTGTTTTTTTGAGGGCACGAGGGCAACTTGAGCAACTTAAATGTACAGGAACAGTACCATGTGTCGATTTTGGATATCTATCTTATTGCTGAGCCTAACGATCATTACTGTCGCCAATGCCACCACGGAAGAACAACTCCATCAATTGACGTTACGCATTCAACAATTACAAACTCAAATGCACAACACCCGTACTCAATACGGTCGTTTGCAGCGCCAGTTACAAAACAGTGAAGAAGACATAGGAGAAATTGCTCGACGTTTAGAAACCTTACATAGTGCACATATTGATAAAGAAAACACTTTAGCCGACTTAGAAAATCAACAACTCACCCTACAAACCCAATTGAAGACACAACGCCAAGTTTTGGCACAACAAGTTCGTGCAGCCTACATAATGGGACACCAAGATTATTTAAAACTCTGGTTAAATCAAGAATATCCGGTTACCATTGGGCGCGTACTCACTTACTATGACTACTTTAACCGTGCAAGAAGTCGCCAAATTGCATCCATCAAGGGCATTTTGCAACGCTTAAACCAGCTTCACGATACCATTGAACTCGAAACAACTGATTTAAATCAATTAGTTAAAAATCATACTCAGAAAAAAGCAGAACTCGAACTCAATTATCAAGAACGTCATAAAATTTTAGGGCAACTGGCTAAAACTCTTGAAAGTCAAAGTAAACAACTCAAACGTTTACGGGAAGACAAACGTCATTTAGAAACCTTGCTAGGCACTTTAAAAGAGGCCATTAAAAACATTCCTCAAACGCCCGAACTGATCCCATTTGCTAAACTCAAAGGACAATTACCGATGCCCGTCAAAGGCAGAGTCCTCAAGCAATTTGGTGAACAACTGGTTAGCCACTTAAAATGGCAAGGTATGCTGATTGCAGCAAAGAAAGGGGAAAAAGTCCAAGTTGTCGCCTCGGGACGAATTGTTTTCGCCCAATGGTTTCGCAATCTAGGTTTATTAGTCATTGTTGATCATGGTGAAGGCTATATGAGCCTATATGCCCACAACCAAAGTCTGTATACCAAAACAGGGGATTGGGTAAAAGCCCACGACATCATTGCCAGCGTCGGAAATAGTGGAGGACGAAAAATATCAGCATTGTATTTTGAAATTCGCCACCAAGGCGAACCCCAAGCTCCCCGTAAATGGCTACGTGATTTTTAAGGTTTGAAGAGAGAACACTCGGGCAGACACGCAGGTATGCCCTAGTGCAGGATCGCTCCAATATCCAGACCACCTAGAACCCTTTTTTTCAATGGTATTGAAACTGGAGCGATCCTGCACTAGGGTGTTGATTGAGAGCTTTTTGGAGTCAATATTTTTCAGGCTGATTTTGTGTTTGTCAAAACCCTAGAAAATGGGGTGAAACAACCCTGAAAATGTGAATAGGCTT
>QNEL01000504.1 GCA_003645185.1 Candidatus Parabeggiatoa sp. nov. 3 | reverse complement strand
GCAAGGGGCAACCACAAGGGATTGCCCCTACGAACCGCCCGTAGGGGCAATCCCTTGTGGTTGCCCCTCTTCTTGGTTGTTTCTTTTAATTAAAATACCTGAAAATTTATGGTTCAGTACTTACAAGGATTGTATATAATAAAGGATTGGATCGGGTACGACGAAGTTTAAATCCTAACTTGTGATTTCCAAATTAGAATGAGGTTATTCAGTGAACTGTAAAAAATTGACACAACTGTTCATCTCAGGTGCGTTTATCTTATGCCCTGTTTTTATATCCGCACTGGCTGCGGATAAGGATAAATGTCAGACAAAACTTGATATTTCATGTACTTATAATCCAAAACCGGCTTCGGATGATTTTAAGTTACCGATGCCTAAAATCGTTGGATTGGGTGAAATGCAAATGGTTTTCCGAAAAGTGACGGTGCCAGGCGCAGAATTTTGGGGCAATCCTGAACGTCTCGTGCGCGTCGGTGATACGCGGGATGATTCGGCAAGTGTTTTTGAAGGCATTCAACGTTTGCCCATCTCTGGTGTTTTTTATGATCGTAAGGCGAAGAATTGGTTTTATTACCTTGCCAAATATGAAGTCACTATTGCACAATATGTTGCTGTGATGGGTGATGGCGATGAAAAAAAAGGTTTGGCGCGTTTCTATGCCGCGACGGGTGATAAAAAACGGATCAAAAAATTGAAAACAGCCAGTAAAAAAGGTAAATTGCGTGAGTTGGCTAAACCCCTGTCTTATGTGACTTGGCGAGATTTTCAAGCGTTTATTCACCAATATAATTTGTGGTGTTATGCGAATACACGTTGTCTTGCTAAATTGCCGAGATTGCCTAAAAACGATTGGAAGGCGCGAATTGATAAAGATCGTGATCCACCAGGGTTTTTTAGATTACCCACAGAAATTGAATGGGAATATGCGGCACGGGGAGGCTATACTGCCTTAAAAAAGGATGAAGGGGGCCGTCCGCTTTTTGAAAAGCCCTTACCTTTTCCACAAGATCAGTTAAAAAAATATGCTTGGACAAAACCCCATAGTCGAAAAGGGGCGACGCGCATTGGACGCTGGCGAGAGACTGGCGGATTTTATGATCTCTTTGGTAATGTACAAGAATTGAACAGCCATTTATTTGTGGCTGAAATGATTCAAGGCAAAGTGGGAGCATTGTCTGCGAGAGGGGGCAGTTTTCGCGATCACGCGAGAACAATTCGTTCCTCTTTTAGACGAGAAGTTGAGATTTACAAACCCAAAGAAAATCGTGACGGCACAATTGATAAAATCATTGAATCACGCTCCTCAACAACGGGCATTCGATTAGCTATTGGCGCTTTAGTCAGTCCCTCCCCTCGTTTTAGTGATCAAGTCAAAGCGGAATATGATCATTATGAGAAGGCCGTTCGAGCAACAACGCCTGCGGGAAAATCGATCAGCGATGCTTTGGTACGTGGTTCAGATGATTTGAAAGAAGCCTCTCGCACTATCGAAAGATTAAAAAAACGAGATGCTGAATTATCCAAAGAGTTAGTGGCTTTAAAGGAGCGAGCAACGGAATTACCGCCACTGGTGCGTGATAGTGAGGGTTTGAAAGACGCTTATCGAACTATCGACACACTGAAAACACGTTACACAGAATCATCCCGAGAAATTAGGATTCTTCAAGAAGCGCTGATCTCAGCAGACAAGAAAATTCAAGAAGGTATTCGACAAGTTTGTTCCTATCTGACAGAATTGGCTTTATTTCGCATAAAATCAGGAGGTTATAGTTACATGGCCTCTCGTAAGTATCGAAAATTTATTGAAAGAAACATAGAAAGAGCCGCAGTTTCTACTGCGATGAAAAGACGCATTCGCCAAACGCAAAATAAGTTAGCCCAAGCCGAAAAATTATATCAAGAGCATTTTTCCGCTTATGTCAAAACTTTGATGAAATTGGGCGGGTATCCTAAAGTCTACCTTGATCAGGGCGTTAAACGATTGATAACGAAATCAGATGATAAGAAGAGTCTTAGATTTATCAAACTGATGAAGCAACATCTTGATCAAGCTACCCGTGGTGTCAGCAAACCGGATTTGTGGATAAGTGAAGCAGAAAGTTTGGCTTCACGGGTTTATACTGTCAGGTAATTTGAAATGGTGTTCAAAGTTTAGTTTGAATGGTTTGAATTCTTTTGACCTCAATGCCATTTCAAATCGGGCAGACACGCAGGTCTGCCCCTACTGAATTTGCTTGATTTAACTTGAATAACTCATTAAGGAGATCAATATGCGTATTTTTGATAATACCTTTAGGCTGTGTATCGTCGTCACCCTAAGCAGCTTTTTGTTATCTGCCTGTAGTACCATGACTAAAGAGGAAAATAATCAGGCCCGTACCACGGCAGAAGGAATGGGTATAGGTGCCATTCTTGGGGCAGGCCTTGGTGTAATCCTCGGTGATAACAAGGAAAGTGCGGCGATTGGCGCTGCAATTGGTGGAATTGTAGGCGGTGCTGCGGGAGCGGTGGTTGCGGAACAAAAAAGTCAGTACGCAACACAAGAGGCTAAATTAGATGTCGAAACTGAAAAAACGGCTAAGTTGGTTGCTGAAGTCAAGCAAGTAAACGATGGCTTACGAAGCAATATAGCGGGCTATCAGGAAGAAAAGGCCCATTTGGAAGCGCAAATCAGCGCGGGCCAGAACAAGCACAGGGAGTTAAAAACGCTGCATAGCAAGGTTGCAAGCCAGAAAAAACAAGCCAATTATGCCCTGACAAAAGTCACTAAGAATTTGCGGGGTGCTAAGCAGAATTTGCAGGTTGCACAGAGCAGTTATGCTGAACAACGAAAACAAGCTTCGAGAGAAAAATCTCGTTATAATGATAAAAAGAAGCTGGCTCCGAGTTTTGGCAATGATGAAAAGAAATTGAAAGCTTTGGAAAATCAAGTTGCTGCTTTAGAACGGGAAAAAAACGAGCTTGAAAATTATGCCGATGAACTTTCGGCACTGGGTACGGCTTTAAGTCGGTAAGGTTTTGTTGATTTTTGATGATTTTGATTGATAATTACGGCAAAAGGGCGAACACGTAGGTTCGCCCAACTGAAAACAACTGATGAGGAACAACAATGCGTCTGATCTTTTTAAGAACCTTTGTCTTTTGGACTTCACTCGGCTTAGTCGCCTGTACGACTACTGATGATCCCAGTGAAGGCGGTTTTTTTGATGGTGTCGCTGGGATTTTCAGTGGCACTTATGATCAACGTCAGGAAGAAAAGGAAGCGAAGCAGGCTGAGGAAGAAAAGCGTCATGCGGAAATGCAAGATGAACAGAAGCAATTAGAGGCTGAATTGACAAATGTCAAAAACGGATTAGCGACGTTGAAAACGGATGTTGATGTTCTGTACCTGAAAAACGCTAAACTTTCTGATAAGATTTCTGGGATTCAGGGCAAAACCGCAAAAATAGTCGCTGAAAAAAAACGCTTAAGTTCACAGGCTAATTCGGTTCAAAAACGACTTAAATCGGTTAGCAAAAAAATCAAATCGGTTAGAAACGAGGCATATGCCTATCGGAAAAAGACATCGAAACTGAAATCGATACCGAGCAAATTTTCAAAGGATTTAGCCCTTTATAAGGCTGAAAAAGAAGGGCTGGAGAAAGAAATCGCAGATTTGGAAAAAGATGTCGATCTATTGGAGCCCTCAATGTAGTCTATTAATATATAAAAATGATGACACCGATATTAAAAGTTTTACTGCTGATGATCCTCGTCGCGTACACCTGTCGGGGTGATACTTTGGATGAGACGCGAAGCATTAACCCGATTGATAGGCCAGAATGGGTTGTCAAAGATGCCTTGTCATCCATTTCAACAACGAAGCCTTTGCATGAAATGATTGTGACAAGTCCTAGTTTAGTGGCTATTTTGTTAGCTGAAATGGGCTATGTCACTCAGGCGGAGATTAATGAGACGGATATCAAGGCCGTTAAGGCCGCTTTAAGGGCTTTTCAGAAAGACATTGATGTTGAAACAACTTCCGAGCTTGATGACAAAACGTGGCAAAAGTTGAGTGCCGTGAAAATCAGTGCAACCAGAAAGGCTGAACTTCAGTTTATCAGTAGCACTGTGCAGAACAAAACATTATGGGCGCAATATATGTTGCTCAATTTGGGTTATCAAGCTGGCCCGATTGGCAAGGGTGTGACAATCTGGACTAAAATGGCAATCATTCGTTTTCAAAACCATCATGGGCTTCAAGAAACGGGGCTATTGGAAGCGAAAACGTTTGATACCTTGGTTGATGCCTTTAAAAACAAGCAAACAGTTGAGTTTTTTTCTGATGAGACTATCAGTGATGAATTAGCGACAACCATTAGCGATCATCACTATCAACATCCGCCTTTAGAGGCACTCTTAACTATCAAGACTTCTCAAATCAAGATTTATCTTGAGGGGCTTGATCCTTATTCCCAGTATTTATCGCCTGATGAATATCAGTTGTACCGGAAAACCGCTCGTAGCCGTATCAAAATCGGTTTAGGCATCAACTTATTGGGTAATGATCAACATGTGATCGTCGTGCCTTTGATTAACGGCCCTGCCTATCAGGCAGGCATCAAGCGCCCATACTTTTTGAGAAAGCTGAATGGTAAAAAAGTGACTTTCAAAACGCTTCTCTCGGAAGCGCCACCGCAATACAAACGAGGTAGCATAGTCAAACTGGCAGTCTCTAAATCGCCTTTAGGCGCAATCAAACGTTACCGGGTTAAAATCAGAGCCTTTAGGCGGGATAGCATTGAATTGATATCGGAAGCCAAAGTCAATCTGATTCGGATACATGAATGGACTTCAAGAGAAACGGCTAAACAATTGAAAAGATTGGTAAAAAAGTTACCTGCGAATAAAAAGATTATTATTGATTTGCGCTATTCACCAGGCGGCAGCCTCTTTGAGACATTGGATGCAGTTTCATTATTTTTACCCGCAGAAACGCCTTTAATCACTTTAGTCGATCAGGCAGACTATCAAGAACAATTTACGGCGCTTAAAGGAGAAATCGCTCAGAAGAGAACGATTGATATCTTAGTCAGTCCGCATACCGCCAGTTCGGCAGAAGTGTTTGCATTGATTCTCAAACATTATGCAAGAGCAAGGATTATTGGCACCCTTACCCAAGGTAAGTGTTTATCTCAACAACTGTTTGATTTTGAAGACGGTTCCGCAGTCAAATTATCGGTTTATGATATATTGGGCCCCGATAACCGTTCTTGCCAAAATGTTGGCGTGATGCCAGATATTCAAATTGCTCCAAATCATATCTTAGATAGTTACCTAACCAATAGTATTTAATAGTATTGTATGGAACTAACAGGCGGCTAATAATTAGCAGAAGTTAGATAGGTTATAACACCTTTAAATGTTCAATCCAGTTTGAAGCTCTGTTGTT
>QNEL01000503.1 GCA_003645185.1 Candidatus Parabeggiatoa sp. nov. 3 | reverse complement strand
GGCCTCTCGTTGATATTTTAAAATTGAACAATTGAACACTCATTTCACCCATATTGACCTCTAAAACTGAACAACGGGACATTCAAAAATATTTAACAAAATCAACTACTTATTTTTATTCTTCTTTCTTACATAACAGAGTTGTATCGGGCAACCACAAAGGATTGCCCCTACAAAACCCAGCATATTATGTGATTATATTATAGGGGCTGCCCTTGCGTGTTCGCCCTAAAATTTGTTATAACTATTTTTCATTTAAAAATTGAACAGGATGGATAATTTGTTGTGAAAAACTATTTTGCATTGATTTTACTAGCGACTTTGCTACTATCGGGCTGCGGTAAACCCCAGCAGCCACAGAGTATACGCTTTGCGCTGTCAACGGCCCCCGTCAGTTTAGACCCGCGTTTTGCCACGGATGCCACTTCGGCACGCATAAACCGTTTGTTATATCGCGCACTCGTTGATTTTGATGAGAATTTGCGCCCTATTCCCGATTTAGCCACTTGGGAACAAAAAAGCCCTACACATTACCGCTTTCATTTAAATGACAGTGGTCGTCAATTTCATAACAAAATGCCCTTAACAGCGCATGATGTTAAAGCGACTTATGAGTTTATTTTGGAGGCCAAACACGCTTCCCCTCATCGTGGTTCATTAAAATCAATTAAACAGATATCGGTGATCAATGCTGATACGATTGATTTTAAGCTTGAACAACCTGACACCTTGTTTCCAGGGCGTTTAGTGGTGGGCATCGTACCAGCAGCCCTGATTGACAGTCAACACCCCTTTAACAAACAACCCGTAGGTAGTGACGAATTTGAATGGGTTAAATGGCCGAGCGCCGAACATCTCTACCTAAAACGGCGCAGTGATGGACAACAGTTTGAATTTTTGGAAGTCAAAGATCCGACTGTCAGAGTGATGAAACTCATCAAAGGTGAAGTCGATTTGTTACAAAATGATTTATCGCCCGAACTGGTAGAATTGTTAACAAAGCGTCCAAAAATCAAGGTGACTAAAACGCAAGGCACCAATTTCACCTATTTAGGTTTTAATTTGCAAGAGCCCATTACGAAACAATTTATCGTGCGCGAAGCGATTGCTTACGCACTCAATCGTGAAGAAATCATCCAGCATGTACTCGGTAACGCCGCTCGCCCGGCCAGTAGTTTTTTATTACCAAACACACATTGGGCCGGCCATCCTGGCTTACCCAGTTACACCTACAACCCCGATAAAGCCCGCGCTTTGTTAGCACAAGCCGGTTTTAGCGACGAGAATCCCTTAAACATCAGCTACAAAACCTCTAACAATCCCTTTCGTATTCGTGTTGCCACAGTGATTCAGCAACAACTATCGGATATCGGTATTAACATGGATTTACGCACTTATGATTGGGGCACCTTTTACGGCGACATCAAAGCCGGCCGTTTTCAAATGTACAGCCTCTCATGGGTAGGCATCAAAATGCCCGATATATTCCGTTATGTGTTTCATAGCAGCGCCATACCACCCAATGGTGCCAATCGGGGCCGTTTAAATGATCCAGAAATAGATGCCCTGATTGAAAAGGCAGAGCAAGCACCAACACTAGAAGCTGGGGCTAAACTCTACCGTGAATTACAAGTCATGCTATTGAAAACATTACCTTATGTTCCCCTATGGTACGAAGATCATGTACTCGCCACGCGCAAAAACATCAGCGGCTATCGTTTAGTAGCCGATGGTAATTACGATGGTTTAAAATCAATAAACCGTTATCAATGAACACAGCTCAATTTAATTTAATTTAAACGCAAGAGACGCAAGAGACGCAAGAGACGTAAAATTTTTAATTCTCTTGAGAAAAAGCATCGATAGCGTCTTTAAGTACTGAAGCACAAATAAACAGGTATTTTACAACCAAGGGCAACCACAAGGGATTGCCCCTACATGACATTGTGTAGGGGCAATCCCTTGTGGTTGCCCATCATGATAATGACATTGTTCATTGATAATTGATCAAAGGAATAATGTCATACCGCTTTCGCGAATAAGCCGTTTCTAACTGAAATTGGATAGAGCAACCAATCGACTCTTCTAATTCTGCAATATGGCTAGATTCCTCATCCAACATCCTCTCAACCACTTCAGGTGACGCTAATACTAAAATGCTTCGCGTCTCAAATTGTTTGGCATCACGCAAAATTTCTCTGAAAATCTCATAACAAACCGTTTCTACCGTTTTAATTGAACCCAATCCACCACAAGTCGGACACGCTTCACATAACAAATGTTCCAGACTGTCGCGTGTACGCTTACGAGTCATTTGTACTAAACCTAATGAAGACACCTCACTAATATAACTTTTAACCTGATCTGATTCTAAACATTTTTCCAACGTGCGTAACACCTGATTTTTGTGTTCAGGCTCCAGCATGTCGATAAAATCTAAAATAATAATCCCCCCTAAATTGCGTAAGCGTAATTGTCGCGCAATCGCTTGGGCCGCTTCCAAATTCGTTTTAAAAATCGTTTCTTCCAAATTGCGAGAACCCACATAAGCCCCAGTATTCACATCAATCGTCGTCATCGCTTCAGTTTGCTCAATCACCAAATAACCACCCGATTTTAATTGAACCTTACGATCTAAAGCTTTATTAATTTCTTCATCAATGGCATACAGATCAAAAATGGGACGTTCCCCAGAATAATGCACCAGAAGCGGTACTAAATCAGGGATAAATTTATTTGAAAAATTCACCACCTCATGAAAAGTTTCTCGTGAATCCACCTTCACCTGATCAATATTTGAACCTTTCAAATTGCGAATAGTCCGCAATACTAAAGAAAAATCCTGATAAATCAATGAACAAGGCTTAGCATTGCTAGCCTTCTCTTTAATGTCTTTCCATAACTGACATAAAAAATCCATATCGGCATCTAACAAACTGTCTTTAGCCCCCTCAGCCGCGGTGCGAATAATAAAACCATACTGATCACAGCGTTCTGATGGAGACACCTGCCTCATTACCAGCGTTTCCCCCTCACCCGGCGTTTCAATCACAGTCTGATCCACCAGACCCATACGCTGCAAAGCGATTTCCTTCAAACGCTGACGCTCTTGTGGCGATTCAATACGACTCGAAATACCTATCATGCTTGATGAATAAGGTAGAAAAACCAGATAACGTGACGGAATTGAAATCTCAGCAGTCAAACGTGCGCCTTTGGTACCTAATGGCTCTTTAGTCACTTGCACCAAAATGCTTTGCCCTTCACGCAAGCAGTGAGCAATAGACTGTTTTTGACTCGCTTGCTCATCACCATGAGATTGAGCATTAACCACATCTGAAAGGTGTAAAAAAGCGGCCCGTTCAAAACCAATTTCCACAAAGGCAGCTTGCATTCCTGGCAACACGCGACACACTTTACCCTTATAAATATTACCCACCACACTGCGTTGAAGAGTGCGTTCAATCGCCACCTCTTGAAGTACCCCATTTTCAACCATCGCTACTCTGGTTTCATGCTGCGTCACATTAATTAAAACTTCTTCACTCATGTCACAATATAACCCTTTAATTTTATTAATAACGGGGTTTTGTAGGGGCGAACCTACGTGTTCGCCCTTCCTGGTATTTGCCACAACGTTGAAATTATTTTTATGAACATCCAGAGCACATTTAAAATTGCCCCGTGCGGAGCATCACCAGTGTACAACCACGAATCACTTCAATATCACTTTCTAAGGCTTTGGTTTCCAGTAAATCATTTTCCGCGCCAGGATTCATAATAATTCGATTCGGTTTCATTGAGAGAATCTTATCGATCAACGGTGTCGAACGCGCCTTACCCAGATAAAGCGTCAAAGTATCAACTTCACAAGAAATCTCATCCAAATCCTTATAACAAGTTTGTCCCTGTATTTGAGCAGACAGCGGATGTATAGGATAGACATGATGCCCATGAGTAAGCAAATCACGCACCGCTTGATTTGAATAGCGTTCTTCTTTTGGGGAAGCCCCCAGTACAACAACGTTTTGATTAGCCATAATAAATAAGAAATAACACAATTTAAAAGTCCTTCTCGTTGAGCCTTCCGGTAGCAATACGACTTGTCCACTCAAACAAAGTGGTTAATTGCCGTTGATGTAAACGGATAGTCCAAGCGGGTATAGACTCATTAGGTTTATGAATCCCAGAACGCGGATCATTGATCCCTATTGCTAAATACCGTGCCCCAGTTATAAATTGTTTATTGAAAGGGCACCCGTTTTGAAAAAAATCTTTGTTCAGACTACGACTTTCCACTCGATAGCCCACTCCCCAAAGTGCCGCATCTTGAGCCAGAGACTCTATCAATGTCCACAAAGCGCGATCCGGCGGCAAATCACCCTCTTGTTCATTTCCGATAACGCGAGCAAGTAACCGTTGTGTGCCATCATTATCATGATAACCGGTTTCTTCCAGCCAAAGCGTTGCTTCTAACCCCTGCAAAAGCGAAGGAAATTGTTCATGAGCGAAGGGAGACGCGATTTCTTCCTCACCTTGAAGAATCCAAGTCAACGCAGGCGCTTTCTCCATACTGGCAATGGTTTGTAAGCGTATCGCTAAAGCCCCTTTATTATCTCCAATGCCACAACCATATAGACGGTTATCTTTTATAGTGAGTTTCAGGGGATCGGTATCCCAAGCTTCAGGTTTAGGTTTCACCGTATCATAATGCCCATAGAGAACAAGATGCCCCTGCATACCCACAGCAGCGCGGCGAGCAAATAGGATCGGAGAATGTCCCTGATTCGTTAGCGTCTCTACGGCAAAACCCATAGCCTCTAATTGCTCCACCAACCAATTCACGCCAGTTTGAACATCGCAGCCTGAATCTGAGGTATCCAGCGAAGTCAAATATTCCATTGTTTGTAACAATGCTTGATTAGGCAACAATTTGTCTTTAAACGGTTCCCAAAGAGCTTGCCATAAAGCCACTTTACCACTATTGTAAACATTGCGTGCCGCATGAGTGTGCAGTGCTTTTCTTGAAAGCAATTCATCCCGAAATAAACGATCCAATTGCTCTCTGCCCAGTAGCGTTTCAGGCGCAATCTGAAAACGCTCAGCAGTCTGTAATAACTGATGATAACCTTCAACAGAACAACAGTGTTCATGCGCTTGTTCTAAAGTCAATCGGCCACAATCTCTAGGTAAACCCATCGCCGTCTGGGCTAAGAAAGTCAGGGCATCATCTAAATCAGTACTGCCAGAAAACATGCTGATATTAAAACTCATAAAAAACACCTTTGAATGTTGTAGAGACGCATTGCCATGCGTCTCTTAAATTAATCCCTATTTGTAGAAACGCATTGAAAGAGACGCATGCAATGCGTCTCTACGTGCAAAATGAAATTCATCTGTATTTGTGGAAATCAAATGAAATTCATCCGTATTTGTAGAGACGCATTGCCATGCGTCTCTT
>QNEL01000502.1 GCA_003645185.1 Candidatus Parabeggiatoa sp. nov. 3 | reverse complement strand
AATGCAGTCAAGTAATAATAGTTGGGAAAGGAGCCGTGTGAGGTGAAAGTCTCACGCACGGTTTTGAAGACGAGCCTCTTATGGCGACATAGGGGGTTTAGTTTAATATTTGGCATTAGGAATTTTTTTGTGATAAATTTTTAATCTTTGGTGATACACTACAAAACACAGCGAATAACGCCAACTTATCAGCAAATTATTTACAGCAAATAATTTTTTTTTTAATCCCTTTATTCATTATCCAATTGCTTTTTTCTAATGAGCAGTGTTAATGACTTATGGCCTGTTTTCGATCTAGATTAAGGCAATGGTTATACCAAATTGGGGTGTTTTATTATTATATTTTTTATATTCAATGACTTAAAAAATAGGGGTCCTCATGAATACGACATGATTGAGTCCCATGAGACAGTTTTGAGTGTCTCATATTGTCTCATCTGTCTCATGAAACGGTCTCAATGAGACAGTTAGATTATTTGTTCAAAGAAATGTTATACGCTTTTAAGCGTCGATAGAAATGAGAACGGCTCATTCCTAATAGTTGTGCGGCACGAGTACGGTTTCCATTCGCTTTTTCTAAGGCTTGACGCAAGCGAGTTTCTTCGTCTCCTTCAAACTCAATCGTTTCATCTGGTGGTGGCTCCGTTTTGGATTTGTGATTAATTGATTCTAGGATTTTAGGTGGGAGTACGTCAGGCCGGATAATGGCTTGACGACTATGGATAATGGCATGTATTATGGCATTTTTCAGTTCGCGCACGTTGCCGGGCCAGTGATACGCTTGAAGACAGCGCATGGCTTCTATGCTGATTTGATTAACGACTTTGCCAACAGATACCCGTGCTACAGCCAGAAATGCCCTCACCAGTGATGGGATATTTTACAAACTTAGTCATTTTTTTCATTCGTATTATTTCCTTTATTCTTATCCAAACCTCAGCAATGAGCTTTAATTCTTCCAGATACGAAAAAAAAGCCCCAAAACCGAAGTTTTGAGGCTTTTTTTAAAAATAGCAGAGTTTTTTAAACCCGCGGGGATGCTACGGTATGTTAGCCTTGGCTGAACAACTTTGAATCATACCCTTTTGCTGACCAGATAACACCTTGTCTTTTTTCAGATCATTAGTCAATTTCGAAACACAACTCACAAATTGACCCTGATTTTTACTTCCGTCAGCACAGTTGCTAACTAAATCGGAAATGCTACACCCATTTGCAAAGAGGGTATTTTCAACGTTAGAATCACACTCATCAATGATAATGGTGCTTTCTAAGTTGCTCTCTTCGCATTCATCCTCATCGTCGGGAATGCCATCATCATCACTGTCATTATCTCCTTCAACTTTGAGAGAAACCATTGCACTATTTCTGACAGTAGCGATATTGACATCTTGGACAAAAATAGTAATGCCAGTTGTTGTCCCAAGTTCAGCATCAGCGGGTACTTCAACCTCAACGGTGAAGGTTTGGTTTTCACCAGGTTGAACCACAATCGGCGTTGAGGGTGTATTGACTGTCCAATCTAATAAAGATGAACCAGTTGCTACATAAGTGGCTGGATTATCACCCGTATTAGTCACAGTCACGTCAAACACTGCAGTACTCTCCGGTGCTGTTGTGGCAGAAATAGGCTCTACCTTGATTCCCACCGTTTGTGGCATGAGAATCATTGGACTTTCACGATGGAAAGTACTGCCTTCTGCCGTTTGTCCACTGAATTTAATCAAAAATGGCTCGTTTGGCACATTAAAAGTGGCTTGAAAACGGCGTACTCCATCGGTTGAAGTGACGGTGGGTGTTGAGATAACACTGCCATCAGGACGTTGCAGTGTCATAGAGACACTGGTTGGTGCAGCCGTAAAACGTATTTGTGCCACAATCTCCGTATTGCTAATGGGATCACCTTCAATGGGGATTAAATCCATCTCCGGTCGAGGTGGTTGAAGGGTTTCACGCATCAAACGTAATCCATTGAGTTGGAAATCCGTTTCACCAAATGCGCGGACTAAGAAATTTCCATTGCCGGAGAGTTCTACTCGCCAAATGCCCACTTCTGGATTGTCAATGGCATAATTAACCACCGAACTCAGTTGGGTCAATGTTACACCAGTGTCACTGCCATTCACTACGCTACCATTGGGCCGTTTGAGCGTGACAGAAGGACGGGAATATCGTACTGCACCAGTTATCATAAAGCTTACACGAGTGGATAAGCTATCATCGACCGGAATTTCCACTATGGTGGTTTCACCGTAAGATAGGGCTACTTTTTGTGAGGAAAATACCTCGGTATCGGGTGCCCCAAATTCTAACAAGATTGAGGTAACGTCATCAACTTCATACCGTGTCACATTGAAACTGACTCCTCCTGTTTGGTCAGCCAGTGCATGATACAGAATTCGTCCCGAGCGAGAAGTTAGCGGATCGTCATCCAAGCTGCTAACTGAAGGCAGAATCTGGTTAGGTGTCTCATCTGTTGAGATTGTGTTAACGGTATTAACCGGGTCATTATGCGAAATTTCAACCGTGGCTACTTCTTCTAAAGGTGCTGACAGCGCACTTCTTGCACTACTGCTACTTGAGACACAATCTCCGGTAACCACAGAGGTAATTTTAAATCCTATTCCTACAGCGAATCCCTTAACTTCAGGGCCTAAATCGGGGTTACGTGCGGAGGCATCGGTATAAAGGATAAGATTGCCCCCTCTTGCTACAAGATTATTCTCATAGTTGTGGCCCCCAATATTAGGTTCATCGGGATAAGTAGAACCCATTGCTGTCATTAAAGCCGCTCGCAAAGCAAGAAGTGATACTTCTGGACAATCACCACCCCCGGAAGCATATAAGGCGTTGATTTTAGGTCTTAGCTCCTCAACATCACAAAATAAAGGAGAAGGATAGACAGTGTCTTTAAAGGTCACTAAGCCTAATGTCGGTGCTTCATCACTGATAACTAAGCTATCAATGAATTGATTGACTGAGGCTTTGACTTTACTCAGATCAGTACCCATGCTACCGGTGTCATCGATCACAAAGATAGTGTTACGTTGTCTTTCCCGCAACCGTTTAATAAAATAGGTAGCCTGATCTGAGGTGGTGGCGTTGGAAGTAATATGGTCCTTAACCAAGTTCCAGTAGGTCAGGGTAGCCGCTTTAGCTTGCCGACGTGCTTCGGGGTAATTGGCCCCATTTAGTTGCCCATCCTCGTCTTTGTTTAATTCACGGTGGCAACACATGTGTCCTGGCATTCCGGTACATTCATTATGTTCCACACGACAACGGAGATAAGCAGGCATGTTAATAGGAGGACTCAGATGAATAGCTGCACAGGGATATAAAAATTCCTCCATCTTGAAATAACCGGTTACCAGTCGTTCATGAGGCGGAATTTCTGTCTCTACATCCGTAAAACCATTCTCAGCATCACAATGGGCCTTTCCCTTTTTCATACCCAAAAGATTAGGAATGACAATATTGTTATCAACCGCATTGGAATGTGCATAAATATCTTGCACAGTATGCAGGGCAGCACCGAAAGCCTTTAGAGCATCACCGCGTTTGCATGCCTTTAAAGAGGTGAGAATAAACTTCATCTTCGTATCAAGACGTTGCGAACCTAAGTCAAGCCTGTTATCATCTACATGAGCACCATAATCTGTCGCTTCAAATAGATCAGTGTAAAAGTTTGCGTCACTCACTTCATCGGTTGAATAGACACCAAAACCACATTCTCCTGCTTGGAGTTGCTCGTCAGTGATTGCTTCATGATTCCAGACTTTAAAAGCCCATGTTGTCTGGGGATGAGGTAAAAATACTACAAATAGCAAAAGGGATAGGAAAACAAACTTTCGTTTTCCAATAATATTTTTGAGCATTGCTTCCTCCGCAATAAAAGGGTTAGGGTAAAATAATGTAATGCACAATAATGTGTTTACGTTTACTTTGATTACGATAAGACATCGCTACATGACCTTGTTTGCCAACAACAATAATCGGTTCAGAACAACTACAGTCATTTTCAAGACGTTCCTTAAACACGGTTCGTTTTTTCTCTAAATCAAATATAGCAAACTCGACATGAGGAGGACCACGTGTTTCCCACATTTGTGCTAAAAAAGCGAACCTTTCATCTTCTGACAGGGCTATATTTCTTATCTGAAGATGCCTCAGTAAACTTCGTTTGCCTTTTTTAACGAGTTCTTTCACCTCCTGTTTTGAACTAAATAAATATAAACCACCTTGAGTAGAAAATAAGAAATATTCTGCATCGAATAAGACAAAATTTTTCGTTTTTAATCTAAATACCGTTGGGTTAGACAAACGAGAAAAACTATATTTTGGTCTTTTTCTTCCGTTAGAGTTTATGATAAACGGTTCTATAATCGTTCCCGTTTTTGGATCAATGACTTCGAGAGTACCTAAAACGATAGTTTGCAACGTGACCCCAATAACATCTTCATCATAACGCTTTAAATCCCGTTGCCAAACCATTTCTTCCTTATCATCTAACCCAATGAGTGTTTCAGTGGTACATAAGTTATTAGGACAACAACAATAGTCAACACGAGGTTTAAGTAAAATCACCTCATGATGACATTCAAATTGTGAAGAGGCTCCACATATACGGGAATTTTTCTGGTCACTGTTCCACTGTAGCTGGTTTCTCTCGTCAAAATAAGGACGATTGACACGAGAAAACGGATAAATTCCTGGTCCGGGTGGAAACTCAATTTTCCTCACTTCCACTTTTTTAACTGTTATAGTTGGTCCTGATTCTGTACACCCGTTCATTCCTATCAAAAATAGGAAAGTAAATATTAATTGCCATTTAAACATTGGAATGGTAAAGGTAATCTATTAAATATTAGGTTTCTCCTGTATAGGGTGAAATCATATAATGCACAATAATGTGTTTACGCTTCTTACGATAATAAATCGCTACGTGTCCTTGTTTTCCAACCACAATAATTGGATCACTACTACACCCATCTTCAAGGCGTTCTTCAAAAATCGTTTGCTTGGTTTTCAAATCAAATAGAGCAAACTCCACCTGTACAGAACCGCGTGTTTCCCATGACTGTGCTAAAAAAGCGAACCTTTCATCTTCTGACAGAGCTAGATTTCTTATTTGAAGAAGCCGGTTTGAAAGAAAAATCAGGAATGGAAAAGGTGAAGCTTGTTGAGCTTTTTTAATGAGTGTTCTTACCTCCTGTTTGGGATTAAATAAATATAAACCACCTTGAGTAGAAAATAAGGAATATTCTGCACCGAATAAGATAAAATCCTTGGTTTTCCTTCTAAATGCCGCCGCCGTGGCTGGATGAAAACCATATTTAGCCCATTTTCTATTAGGTTCTGTTATTAATGGTTCTAAAACCGTTCCCGTTTTTGGTTCAATAACTTCAAGGGTACTCAACACAATCGCTTGTGGTGTGGTACCAATGACTCTTTCATGGGATGTCCCTTTTATT
>QNEL01000501.1 GCA_003645185.1 Candidatus Parabeggiatoa sp. nov. 3 | reverse complement strand
TGATAAATTAACCCATGATAATGTTTTAGGTATTGACCTTGGATTAAATAACTTAGCTACATTAGTCTCAAATCAACCAGATATAAATCATAAGTTGATAAATGGTAAGCCATTGAAATCCATCAATCAATACTTTAACAAGAAAAAAGCGAAACTGATGTCGTTTATCGGTGAATCAGTGCCAAGTCATTCAATTGGTAGATTATCAAAAAAACGTCATCAAAAAATAGAGGCATTACCTGCATAAAGCTAGTAGGAACATTATTGATTATGCAGTAGAAACTAACAGTGGTCTTATTATTGTTGGTGAAAATAAGAACTGGAAACAGGAAATCAATATTGGTAAAAAGAACAACCAAAATTTTGTTTCGATCCCTTATGATAAGTTCAAAGCGATGATTGCATATAAAGCTGAAGATTTGGGTATTGATGTTGTTTTTACTGAAGAATCATATACATCTAAATCAAGTCATTTAGACAATGACCTATTGCCAGTTTATACAGAAGGTGAATCGCTTATGTTTACTGGTAAGCGTATTAGCAGGGGATTGTACCGATGGTCTAAGGGTATTATCAATGCCGATTTGAATGGTGCAATAGGTATCATTAAAAAAGTAGTTCCAGAAGCTCTTGATTCACTTATAAAGCTACTTCATGCCGGTGCTGGGTTCGCACCATTTAAAGTTGTGAATACATTTTAATAAAGTACTTTCATATATTTTAATAAAGATTAATATTAATCGAACCTAGCCAGTATAAATATCAATATTAGTAGCAAATTAAGTTAACTAAAATAAAACAAAAATATCCATTCACTTAATAAGTTTTTATCGCGAAAAACTCGTGAAATACCATACAGTGTTTGGTAAAAGGGCAACCACAATGGATTGCCCCTACAAACATAATCAATATTGTAGGGGCAATGGTTGCCCCTGAATAAAAAGGGTTTCGAGGTTCAAGTTTTTTAACGAAAACTTGAACATCGAATAGAGAATAATTCATTAATCAATAGGGATTGGAAGTTCATGAGAATCCGTTTACGAAATCTATCTAGTATAACGAGTTATTTTTTTATACCATTTAACATTTAACGATTCTGATTTTCATTTTCTGATTGAACATTTGACAATTTATCCTTTGTAGTTCAATATGATTGACTGTTTTTAAATGGGAAAAATTTCTTTCACACATAAAAAATGTTGAAAGCCACTTTTTAAACTTTTTGGTTCAAGAATCTTTTGTGTTTGTGACTCTTGTCGCATTACTCCTCTTCATTCGCTTTATAAAATGGCCAAAACTTTATTTTTATATTATTGAAAAATAAACACTTTTACTTAACGCATTTTTTATGCCATAGATTTTATGTTATAAAGTGAAGGAACCTTCTCATAATAATCTGCCTTCGACAGTGTCGTTAGGGCAATGATCGCCTTAATGCTTGATATTTAATATGATTTCAGGTAAGCCCTTATTCTTATGAAGCAAATGGTAAGTTACTCCGCTTCATTATTGACGCTTTTTGAATAGTGAAAGATCTAATTAGTTTAACACCTAAGTAGATAAACAAAAATAAATTAACATTTTTTGAAATATCGGATAGAACGCTGATATTTACAATTTTTGCGCGCAAAAACTTGTTAAGTGAACCTTCGGTGTGCTATGCTAAATGCTGATGAGACTGACGCCGCAGATAAAAATGTTAAAAAACTTATGTGTACCTACTTATCAATAATTCTCGTCATTTTTAGACTAATGCTGGAAATGAAAATACCACTTCAGTCACACAATAACTAAAATCTTGCTGAAATCTATCAAAGTGGGGCACCGCGAGATCGAAGTTGAAGAGTTCAAAAGCGATAAAGGATTAGGATATACTCGAAACCAGCCGCATCAAAATGAATACTCACTTTTTATTTTAAATGGGATGTCAATTTTATACCTGTCTTTTAGCTTATTTTTTGATATTCAAAGTATTATGATTATATCCAATCAATTCAAAGCGTTACCTAGTGTTTTGGAGAGTTGAGAATCTTGAGCAAATCAATCAACCATTGACTTGTTGAGTGATACGTCAAATCAATAACTTATAAAATTGATTTGAACAATAAGCGAAATGTAAGTTATACTTGATCATCACGTTTTTTGTAAATTGTTGATTTAAACAGAAATATTAATGTTGATGTACAAAAATATAGATTAAAAATCAATGAGTTACATATCTAAACCCTTAATCTGTCATTGCTGCAAAGCCTAAATATACTTAGCATTGTCATAAATTGCGCTTTTTTTTTACAGCCAACTAAAGCCAACAGCTTTCAGCCGTTGTCTAAAAGCTCAAGTCAGGTGGTGGTGACTAAATACCAAAAAGCATTTTTAGGGAATCTTTGGGATTTTTCGAGTGGGCAAAAGCGCAAATTCTAACGGTGAACAGTATAACATCAAAAACTTGAACATCGAGTTATACGAGATGAAGGCTAAAAAATAGAACGGAATGTAGGTTAAAATATTTTAATAATGTGATGTGTTGTTCAATACATCAGTGATATAAGACTGTGATAAGGCTTTAATAATCGAAAAAACTTGATTAAAGAAACGCTGTTATGTTATAAAGTGTGCTGCTTGCTCCTTGATTCAAAAGGAGTTGGGACAGTAAAAACCCTTTTCCTGAAAAGGCGGTGATTATCATGCGTAACCTATTATATTTATTCTTGTTTTTGATGGTATGGAGCAACACAGTACCAGCTGTTATGCTAGGATTCCAAGTGCCACAATTTACCTTAGTCGATAGTTATGGGGAAATCATCAATCTGTCTGATTTTAGAGGCAAATATGTAGTGCTTGAGTGGTTTGATCCAGATTGTGTCCGTGTCCAGCGGCATTATGAACAAGACACAATGCGTCAACTTGCTCTTAATTACATGGGTATGGATGTCGTTTGGTTGGCAATCAACAGTACCTACTACATGGATCAAGAAGATAATATCAGATGGCAAGACATTTATTATTTACCTTATCGTCTTCTGGGCGATTTTTCTGGCGATGTCGCAAAACGCTATGACGTTGAAACGATCCCGCAAATGTATCTGATTGATCCTTATGGCACTTTGATATATAAAGGCGCTTTTGAATCCGAATATGGGGGATATAACTCAAAACCTTTCAATTACGTGCAAGCGGCTTTGGAAGAATCACTGGCAGGTTTGCCAGTCAGTATACCAGAGACAATCCCTTCGGGTTGTTATGTCAAATATCCATACTATTAAATTGAGAATAAAGACAATCGTTGTGAATTGGGAATGGATTGCTGATAATTAATAATTGATAAGATGTGATAATTGAATGAAAGCACGTATCAAATGGGTTGAAAATGCTTGCTTGATGGCAGAGGCCGAAAGCGGCCATGGTATTGTGATAGACGGGGCTGGGGAAATTGGTGGGCGTAATTTAGGTGTGCGTCCCATGGAAATGATCTTAATGGGTTTAGGTGGATGCACGGCTATGGATGTATTGAGCATTCTGAAAAAACAGCGGCAAAATATCACAGACTGTGTGATAGAAGTCAGTGGACAACGTCGTGAACAACCCCCTAAAATTTTTACTGATATTCATATTCACTACATCATTACCGGCCGCGATCTCAAAAATACAAAAGTCAAACGTGCTGTTGATTTATCAGCAGAAAGCTATTGCTCCGTATCTGCCATGTTAGGCAAAAGCGCGAATATTACCCACGATTATGAAATTGTAGAATTAGCATAAGCGAATAGCTCATTTTCAAAAGGCCAAACTAAATAGCGCATGGCGAGTGATAAATGAATGAATAAGTGATTATATACTGCCAACCGCCACACAAGCTCCTTTTGCTTTTTGTAAAAACATCGAAAATGCTATTTCACGCTTTCACGCTAAAGTTTCGCGGAGCGAAACTTTAGCGTGAAAAGTTGCGCGCAACTTTTGCGTGAAATGGATATATTGGGTTAGTCACCTTTAGGTGACTTTCGCTTTTAGACAACTGCTTTAGCTGTTGGCTTAAAAATCAAATAGGTCGCTATTATATGACGATGCTAAGTATAAGTGACTGTTTTAAAATGAATTTTAGTAGTGATAGCCTTTGACGACTTGTGTCTCAAATAGTTTAAAACATTGCTTTAAACAAGGTTTAAGGGGAACGCTAAAAAAAAGTCTTGACAACTTATTTATAAATCTTCATAATACGCCTCCCTTTCTGTTGGCTATGTAGCTCAGCTGGTTAGAGCGCGGCATTCATAATGCTGAGGTCAGTGGTTCAAGTCCACTCATAGCCACCATTTTTTGCCTATCCTCAATCATCATGCCAACCCCCTCCCCACTTTTGGACTACATCATGTCGCGTTAAACGTTTCTGATTTAAAAGCTTGCTTGCATTTTGATATCAACTTAATGGGCATGAAAATACAATGGCAACCGGATGAGGATAACGTTTATTTGACTAAAGGCAATGATAATCTGGCTTTGCACCGTACCACTGACAACATCAAAGGCCCTCAACACCTTGATCTTATGGGTTTTTTTATTCAATCCCCAGCAGAAGTGGACAAGTGGTATGCCTTTTTACAAAAACATCAAATCACCCTCAAAACATCACCACATAGCCACCGCGATGGCGCATACCGTTTTTATTGCCTTGATCCTGATGGCAATACCGTACAACTCATTTATTACCCACCTTACTCTAAATAGCAATTCGCTATCAATTCATGCAACCTATACTGCACACGGTTATAAATTTAAACTTTTATGTATTTCACGCTAAAGTTTAGCGAAGCGAACCGAAGGTCAGCGAAGCTAAACTTTAGCGTGAAATGGTGGGTAACGTGTTTTTGTTGCCCACCATCCTCATTAAAAAGTTTTTCAGGCAAAAGTACAGCGAAGCGAAACTTTTGCCTGAAAGTTTGTTACCGCGCTAAGTATATCATTGGCCCTTATGATTGATGATTCTAGTTTGTCAAATAAATCGGTTGTCCACATCACAAAATATCAATAATATCAAAGTGTTGATAACTGATATGAGCAGTGATCATTGAACGGGCGCATTCCCAACCAAAAAAAGGGTCATTATCAATCTTGGCGATCCGCAAAATAACAGGCATTCCAAGCGGGCCGCAAAATAACAGGCATTCCAAGCAGGCCGCAAAATAACAGGCATTCCAAGCAGGCCGCAAAATAACAGGCATTCCAAGCGGGCCTTCAAAATTTATCGATATGACCTTTTTTTAGGAATGCGCCCTCATTGAACAGTTCACATATTAGACCAAAACCACCAAAACGACGTAAAATACCAAAACGAGTGTACAAAAAGTTCTTTTCACCAACAAAATCATAATTATTTAAAAAATCTTTGACAAAAAATAAAATTTTGGTTAGCATTTCAGGTGGCTTTTATCAAGGGATGATAGCCTTCAAAGCAAGATATTAATGGTTCAGTATTAAAACGT
>QNEL01000500.1 GCA_003645185.1 Candidatus Parabeggiatoa sp. nov. 3 | reverse complement strand
GGGTATCCAAGTGTCACCAGTGATGTGTTTGGCACCACGACTGGGAAAGAAGTCGACATAAGCTTCTACCCAAACGTGTTCCATTTTGACGAAGGCAATCTGGCCGCCTTGTGTTAAACCGGCAGTTGGAATACCCCCTTGGCCCAGTAATTGAATGGCGGCTTCCGGAACCGTGACACCACCTACCCAATTCATCACTTTCTCAATTGGAATCTGTACGGTGCCATAAACATAACGTGCATGAATCCCGGAGGCCCTTCGTCTTGCTATCAGTAAATTGGCAGTATCTGTTGCGTTGCCGCTTTTGGTTTCTAAGGTGAGCTGGCTGCCTTGGATTGAGCCGTTTGTTGGAATGAATTGGATATTGTCATGTACCCAGTTGTAGATTTTGACGGGGTTGTGTTCCAGTTCTTGGGCCAGGGCCTCAAGTTCTGGTGTAATCTGCACGTCTTCAGTCGCTTTTAAGTCACTCGCATCAGGGCTTTTGGCCGGGCGGCGTATGCGATTTGTGCTTTCAGCCTTAAAAAGGTTTTTTAAGGCGCTTTCTTTTTTGGGAACTGAGCTTTATCTTATAAACATTGAAAGGCAGTTAGTTTTTCGCTATCTCTTGAGATAGCGAATTTCTTAATTTTTTTGATTGAACTTTGTAGGCCTAATTCAACCTACATGCTTAAATCAAATAAGATAAAGATCAACATATAACTCATAAAAATCATTATCGTAATAACCCACTCTTTTATATTGTTAGGTTTTATAATAACAGGAGCCATTAGGAGTCTAAAATTTATTAGACTATATATAGTTATTATAGTAATATATATAAGTAAATAAATCCTTTTGAAGTTAGGATTATTTTCTTGAAAACCATATAGATACCAATATCCTCCTCCTATCAAGAGAAATAAAAATATAATATATCTTATATCAACCTTATTTTCTCTTATTATTTGAATTAAAGGACGTTGAATAAATAATACAATAACCGCCAAAAAAATACATTCTATATAGGAGAAAGTCATAATTGAATAACCTAAATTTGAATTGAATGATTTTAACTCAATTTTCGCCATTCATCAACAATAGTTTATACCTATTTAACGTAACTCATTGATTGAGAAATTGATATAAAACTAATAGAATCAAACGCTTAAATAAGTAAAATGGAGATGAAAACTAATCAAATCAAACACTTAAATATGTATTTTGTCTAATAATCAATAAGTGATATAAATCTTTATTTTTAATCACTAAATAAACTGTTTAGCGTATACTTTAATAAGGGGCGCATTCCCAAAAAAAGGGGCATCGCAATTTTGTACTCCAAGAGAGCCGCAAAATTTATTTTGCTTTTTCGCTACAAATTTAGTTTGCTTCGGTGCAGATTGATTGATAATGAATAATGACCCTTTTTTTGGGAATGCGCCCTTAATAAGTGTAGAAAGCAAAGTAAGTAATTAGACTTGTCCCTTAATAAGCTAAGTCCTTGATTTTTAATATCGTAGTATCTAGTACGCCAATGACTTACGTTTATTTAGGGGCAAGTCTAATGATTTAAAATAGCCTAAATTGAGTTAAAGTTAACAGACATCCTCAAAAGTATAATTTTTCTAAAATTTTTTGAAAAAGTTAAGTGACAATTCAATAGAGATCGGAACACTTTTTGCCAAGCGACTTCTCCTTCAACTCCCCTTTGGGGCTCCTGCGTCGCTCTTAAATTTTGAATCGCCCGCTATGGCATTTTGAACCAAAATTGCTGCGGAAATTTTTGAAAAAACCTTTAAATAACAATAATTTCAATATTTAAGCAATATTTATTCTGATCTTTATTGGTGACAATTATACGATGAAGAGTCAAATTGAACTTTTTGATTTTCCCGCCCGTTCTCTTTTTATGAGTGTGAAAAAGTCCATAATTATAGCCATTTGCACAATAGCGTATGGGATAGTTATTTTTTTTTTGATTTCCTAAGAATTCAAAATTTACTGTAATGGTCAGATTGATGTTGAACAGTCTAATGAGGAACTGGCTTCACGAAGATGCTCAATCAAAAATCAATAACTTACGAGTTCCTCATGTCAGCTAAGTCATTGATTTATCGTTTATGCACAAGAGTTTTGCAAGAGGCTCTAATATTAAATCAGCGTTAATCAGTTTAATCATGATAATCAGCGTTCTATCATTGAGCTCGTACCTTCATTTTTTGTTTAACATCCTATTGACCACTACAGAATTCAGAATTTACTGACTACCGTAGTAATCTGCCACAATTAAAAATATTAGGCCAAGAACTATAGGAATCGCTACTGGTGCCGCAGCTAATAACAATAAAGTATAAAAACCCGTATAAGTCCAAATGCGACTCCAATCAGCAGAATCAAGTGTAGACAGTTCCACTTCTGCTGCTAAATGTATTAATAACATGGTAGTAAAAAACAACAATACAAAAACAAATGGATTTACCAATTGAATGAAGGATAAGATCGTGAGTGCTGTCATTCCGACAGCCGAAATAATAACCTGTGCTCCATTACTCCCCCCACTAATCCGATAAGCCCCGGCCCCCGTTTCCGGATCAGCAATGATATACCCAACTCCTGTCCAACTACCAACCGTGATGTTATTCTGAGAAACGGTTGCAACCTTCCCAACAGCCACAGAAGCTCGAATTTCATCTTTCACCTCGCTACTAATGTTTAACACGGGCTGCACCGCATTGACATTTTCTTGAGTGACTTGATAAATTCGTTGTCCTTCAGCAGAGGCGATTGCCAGTGCTTTGACGGCGGATACGGCTTCACCAGGATGTTCTTCATTGGTAAACAGCATTTCAGGTATCCGATGTTCCCAAGCAGATGTCATCATGCCGACTTGCTTACCTATCATATTAGCGATTTGAACATCATTGTTTTTGGACCATAATGATTGAGCAACGGCATCCATGTCAACCATAATACCACTCATTTCAACTTGGCGCGGTATGCCAAAACTGTAAATGGGATTGAGATGCTATTCACAAGTTATGTATGTCATAAAATTATACCGTACTAAGCTTTCTTATTTTTACTAAAGTGTTTCATTATTAAATGAGGAGGAATAAACATTATTATGAGCATAAGTACTAAACTAATTAATTTAAGAGAATTCTCTTCCCATTTTATAATCCATTTCATTATTAACCAAAAAATCAACCACCAACATCCTAATAAAATAATTTGTAGTAAGTCTTTTCGCATTTTTTTCCAAAATAATGTTATGGTTCAATGGAGAACGGAACAATTCTTGCTTATAGGCGCACTTATTTTTTCAAAGCCAATAAATATGCTATATCACTTTCTCAATGTACATGATTCGCAACTGAGTTCATGATTTACAAATCATTGAAAGTGTTATTTTTTATGACTTAAATATCAATAGGTTATAATTATTACAGCAAAATTTATTCCGTTCTGTATTGGTTATGGTTATATTTAATACCTTCGCTAAAATATTTGAAATGTAGAAAATCCTATAATAACCATATTGGTTAAATTATTTAGCGAAGGTATTGATACCCAATTGCTTTTATCTTTAGCTGCCACTTAAACAGTTAGTTGATTTTTCAAAGGCATCGTCAAAAAAAGCTAGTCCTAGAAACCCAAAAGAAGCGGAAGCAAAAAGAGATTTTAAGACTTCTCCAATTGATTCATATAACCCAGCTGCAGCTATAGTTGCTATGAAGAGTCCCATCAATCCACCCACATAATAACAATCTCTATTAAAACCCTCTGTTCCTTCAGCTATTAGCATTCCCACATATATTAAAGCAAATGCATGTATGAACGCTAAAATTCCCACCCAAAACCAGATACCAGATGCAAATATTGTAAGACCCAATATTGCTCCTAGTCCTAATCCTGCCCCAAAACCCGCCAGAAAATCTAAAGTACCTCCATTACTACCCCCACTAATCCGATAAGCCCCGGCCCCCGTTTCCGGATCAGCAATGATATAACCAACACCTGTCCAACTACCAACGGTAATGTTGTTTTTAGAAACAGTAGCTATTTTCCCAACTGAAACTGAAGCACGAATTTCATCTTTCACCTCGGTACTAATGTTTAACACGGGTAGCACCGCATTCACATTTTCTTTTTGGACTTGATAAATCCTTTGTCCTTCAGCAGATGCGATTGCCAGTGCTTTGACAGCTGAAACCGCTTCACCGGGATGTTCATCATTGGTAAACAGCATTTCAGGTATCTTATGTTCTAAAACAGAAGTCATCATGCCAACTTGCTGACCTATCGTATAAGCGATTTGAACATCATTGTTTTTGGACCATAATGATTGTGCAACGGCATCCATATCGACTCTAATACCACTCATTTCAACTTGGCGGGGTACACCAAAACTGTAAATTGGAGCAAGACTGGTAGAGAAAGTGCCAACGGAGGGTTGACGATAAGCGAGTGCTTGTTTTCCTTTGTTGAGCATTTTGAGGTTGACATCATTGGCGGCAAAATAACTCAATGCACCGGCATAGAGCATGTCGCCAATAATACCATCTTTGGTTAAGCCTTCAAATTGCTGAGTTTCTAGTTTGGTTTTGACGATTTCTATCCGCGTTTTGACGGTTTCCAATTGCTTGGCACTAATACCTTGCAAATCAATCCCAAACGCATAGAATTCTCCGGCGATGGGTTTGTTATTTGCGGAATGCCAACCACCTGTCATCCGTGTAATGCCTGTGGTGCTACTCAATTCTTGGCCCATCGTGAAGCTGCCACTTTCGGCTACGATTTCGCCGTCGAGTTTCAAAAGGGCTTTCAGGTTTATTAAATAGCCGGGTAAGGATGTGGGTAAGTCATTTGGATCAAGTTCTTGGCCTTCAGGGATTTCGGGCAAATAACTTTC
This sequence comes from Candidatus Parabeggiatoa sp. nov. 3, assembly GCA_003645185.1. Classification (GTDB taxonomy): domain Bacteria; phylum Pseudomonadota; class Gammaproteobacteria; order Beggiatoales; family Beggiatoaceae; genus Parabeggiatoa. The sequence goes on along the minus strand of QNEL01000500.1, from coordinate 589 downwards.
TATGACTTGGCGATCACTATCTGAGGCCGGTTCAAAGGACAAGGTGAGGCGTTTACCGGCTATAGCGGGCAGACTTTGGCTCAAATTCAGGGCGGGTTCGTCCAAGATTCTATCCATCTCGTTTGCGTAGAGACTGAATTTGAAGTGGTGACGCAAACTTGATGGGAGTTCCTTAAAGGTAGCACCTCTTGCGATAAGTGAATAGGGTAAGCCTGTCGCCAATACAGGGCGATTGGTTGCTCTGATGGTTTGAGTACCTAGCACTTCGCCAACGGTGGCATCTGGATTGGTTTGGGTGATGTAGGCTTCTATCTGGGTTTGGTAGGTTTGCAAGCTGGTTTCCATGAAGCTTTGGTCAATGCCTGATACCCAACCTTCCTCTTCATTGATTTGGGCGGTATTGGTAATCTGCTCTGCAAAACCCTCTGCATCAAATGGAACATTGCCTTGGATATCCATGCTTGTTGTAAATTCATATTGCTTAAACGAAGCATCCATGGGTATCCAAGTGTCACCAGTGATGTGTTTGGCACCACGACTGGGAAAGAAGTCGACATAAGCTTCTACCCAAACGTGTTCCATTTTGACG
>QNEL01000499.1 GCA_003645185.1 Candidatus Parabeggiatoa sp. nov. 3 | reverse complement strand
AGTAACCGTTTTACGGGAAATGCAAACGCTGGGAAAGATTTATAATGCTAAAGGTTTAGCTGTATCCAGTTCGCTATATCGAAAACAGAATACTTTTGCCTCTTATATTCATGTTTATTGGGGGGAGCAGGATGAATTTTTAAAAAAGCTCACCCTGTTTTAATTTATTTTCTGCCACGGAATGACACAGAAAGCACGGAATGAATTTTTCCGTGTTTTTCCGTGTTTTTCCGTGGCAAAAGCCGACATTATCAAACATGTCAGGTTTTTTATTTTATACCCCCATTTGTTCACATAAACTATCAACCAGTTGATTAATATCATAAAAATCTGCTTGTTGTGGCAAAATGGGACGTTGCACAAGAACAACTTTACAACCGGTTATCTGGGCCGCTTCCAATTTTTCTGGCACACCGCCAGCCGCGCCGCCATCTTTAGTGACTAATACACCAATCTTGAAACGACGTATCAGTTCACAATTTTGAGAAACAGAAAACGGCCCGCGCGCTAAAATGATGTTTTCATCAGGTAATCCCACTGCACGACAAGCTTGGTTTGAAGCATCACTGGGTAACACACGCGCGATCAAGGGTATCTGAACGCCCGAAGCCGATGCGACATAATAAGGCGCTAAATTTTTTACCCCTATCGTCAATAAAATGGGCCGCTGATAAGTTATCGCTAATTGCGCGGCGGCTTGATGATCAGGCGCAAAATGAATTCCTTTTTCTGAGGTAGAGACACTGGTAGGGCGCACAAAACTAAAATAAGGCAAGGCCAATTCTTGCGCTATTTCATTTGCTGTCGTTCTGACAATGGCCGCATAAGGATGCGTGGCATCTACAATGGCTTGGATACTGTTTTCTTGGATTAGGGCAATCATTCCGGCTTTGTCCAATATCCCAGAACGACGTTGAATAGCGGGATGTTGTCCTACATTCAGTTCTGCCTCTGTGGCCGTTGAAACCAGTATTTGATAACCCTGTTGGGCTAATCTTTCTGCCAATGGTGCACTGTCGCTGGTTCCACCAAGTAATAGAATCAAATTTGATATCCTCTTGGATTGACTAACCATTTTCCCATGCGCTGCGTTTCAGTATTACCAATGATCACGATACTCAGCATACTAATGTCATATTGTAAGAGTTCTCCTAAGGTGGTAATGATGATGTGTTCATCTTTATTCGCCATATCTGTTCCAATACCGACTGGCGTTTCGGGTGGACGATGTTCAAGAAAAATATCAACCGTTTCATCCAATTGTTTGATTCGTTTACGACTACGTGGATTGTAAAGGGCTACGACTAAATCTGCTTGGGCTACAGCTTGTAGACGTTTACGAATGAGTTCCCATTCGACTAATAAGTCACTGAGGCTGATAATGGCAAAATCTAACATTAAAGGGGCTCCTAGACGCGCTGCTGCTGCACTTGCCGCAGTCACCCCTGGAATAATTTCGACTTCAATATCATACTTTTCGGCGTGAATCATTTCTAAAGCCAATCCAGCCATGCCATAAATACCGGCATCACCTGAAGAAATCAGTGCAACCACTTTGCCTTCAGTGGCTGCTTCGATTGCTTGCCGACACCGGTCAACTTCTTTAGTCATGCCGGTGGCAATGATTGTTTTGTCGCCAATTAAATCATCCACTGCTTTGACATAGCGTTTGTAGCCAGCAATCACTTCAGAGGCTTCAATGGCCGCTTGAGCCCGAAAAGTGCGATCTAAGGGGCCGCCGGGGCCGATGCCAACCACATACAATTTTCCTCGGCGATGGCAATGGTTATGCCGTTGAAGGTTTGTTTCTTGAGTATTAATTGGGTATTCCTCCCTGCTAATAGTGCAGCTGGTTCAGCGACTGCGGGTAAATTGACTTGTGTTTGAACAAAGTGAGACACTTGGAAATCTCGATAACAAGTCCGAATTTCATCTGCTTTAATCACACGTAGTGGCCTTTGCAATTGTGCAGCGGCTTGAAGCAATCCGACTTCATCTTGTTTCGGTTCAGCCGTTGCGAATAGACGGACTTCTTCAAGGGGACGTTTTATCAGGCTTAAAGCGTCTTGAATCGCGGCAATAAGACGTTCGGCTGACATGCCACGGCGGCAACCGATGCCGACAATCAATCTGCGTATGGCATCAGTGGTGGTTGTGATAATGGGTTCAACCCCAATGATATTAGCGACTTGCATGGCTAAATCATTCGCGCCACCTTCATGTCCACTCAATAAACTAATCGCCCAACGCCCCCCAACATCGACTACCACAACCGCAGGATCCTGTAATTTATCACGCACATGAGCACTCAAAGCGCGAATCACTACGCCAGTTGGCATAATATAAATGATGCCTTGATAATCGTGAAAAATTTGTGCGGTGAGTTCGATTACCCGAGTAAAACGATAAGCGGGTTGTGTGGTTTGAACCTCTTGGTGTACATAAAGGCTGGCTTCGTTGAACGAAAAACCTGACAGGTTTTTAAAACCTGTCAGGTTTGGGCTAGTCAATGCTGCCGCAATCTCAGCGCCTTGTAGAGATAAGGTGATAATTGCAATTTTTTTCATGACTTCAAAATAGTAAAACCTGACAGGTTTTAAAAACCTGTCAGGTTTGGGCTACGCTTGACTTTTTCGATAACCATGAGAAAAAGTTTCATCATATAACTTAGAGAATCCGCCTTGTCGTCTGAGTGCTGGGCCCACTAAAATTATAGCAGTCCGTGTAATACCTGCCTCTTTAACTTGCGGCACAATATTGGCTAAACTGCCTTCTACCACGATTTGATCAGGCCAAGAGGCCCGATAAATCACCGCGACAGGGCAAGCTTCACCATAATAGGGGATTAAAGTCTTTGTCAGATTAGCCATCTGATGTACGGAGAGAAATAAACATAAGGTGGAACGGGTTTTAGCCAAATGTTTTAACTCTTGTTCTGGGGGAACTGGGGTACGCCCTGCTATTCTGCTCAAAATAACGGTTTGTGCAATATCAGGCGCGGTTAATTCAGTTTGAATAGCAGCAGCCGCTGCTTGAAATGAACTGATACCTGGAATCACTTCAAAACTGATTTGAGATTTTTCTAATTCTCGCATTTGCTCAGCAATTGCACCAAAAAGGGTGGGTTCGCCAGTATGCAAACGCACGACATTCAAATCACGTTCTTGACAAGATTGCATAATCGCAATCGTTTCATTTAAAGACAGGGTGGCAGAATCATATTTTTCACACGATTCGGGCAACAGTGCTAACACTTGTTCGCTAACCAGTGAACCGGCATAAATACAACATTTCGCGGCACAAATAAGACGTTGTGCTTTAATCGTTAACAGTTCAGGATCGCCGGGCCCCGCACCCACAAAATAAACTTTCATGCTTGATTTAATAAGGTTTTAGTGATGAATTCAAACCTGACAGGTTTTAAAAACCTGTCAGGTTTGTGTTTCCTAAAAGTCAAACGTCAAAATGTCTTTTGCGCGACGACAAATTTCTTGTCCATAATCCGTCCAGAGCCCTTGCCCCCAGTAACGGTAACAACTGGTTTGCGAAGCCATCATATGAAATAGGGCGTTGCGGTATCTATGATCATTCGTGGGAATCTGTCCTTTAAGTGCTTTGTCGTGAAACAGCGAGCTGACTTGTTCCATGGGGCCCAGTACGTTTTCGTAGCCGTCTACCCAAGATATGTCGTTGGTCCAACTGCCACCGTCCATGTGGAATTGGTGATCTTCCTTTTTCAGTTCTTCAATCACTTGTGTTAATTTGTCCGGCCCGTCACCGGCTTGGAAACGATCCCATAAGCCTTTTTGCTTCACGGGTTGAACGACTGGGAAATCTTCTTCTTTTATTCCAGCTGCTTGAAGATGTTCCAGATATTCTGTGACATTCATCAAGGGGCTATCTGAGCCTGTGCTGTCATTGGACACTTCAAAGAATTTGTGCGGAAATTCGTTCATCATGACTCCCCCATTTTCGCCGTCGGCAATCTGGGTAATCAGAGGGGGGATAGATTGGCCTTTCAAATTCCAGCGTGATTGATCTCTGGCTTCGGATTGATCTCTGGCTTCGTAAAAGGGCTGCATTTGGGCAACGAGCTTGGTATCACTACCTTGTGTTTTGATGATGGCGATAATACTGACCGTTTCGCCGTAGGAATTGGTGCAAACGAGACGGTGAGGTATGTGTGGACGATCAGAATGGTGTCCATTTTCAGGCTTTTCTACACTATGTTCTTGTACTAATACCCATTGATAGCCACAATCCTTAAGGGTTTTGACAAATTCGTAAGCAATATCAGGATGATTGGGTAAGGCCATTTCTGAAGGTGAGAATCCACGGACACGACTCACTGCTTCGAGCCCAAAAATGGCGGCAAAATGGTGTTGCCAAGCGAGAACGTGTAAACGGTAATCTTGAACGGGCGTGGAAGGGGCGACTGCGTGTCCCCACGGACAACCTAACCATTCCACAGTACGCCGGTAGTGGGGATCGATTGTTATAGTCTTCAGGTTGTCAAGAACATCGTGCAATCCCATTTGGCGTATGCCATGCAGCAGTGTTCCAGAATATTCTAACATCACACGCGGCTGTTTGCCTTCATTGACCAGCTGCGGGATAAATTCACCTATGCGCTTGTAGCACCAATGAAAAACGGGGGCATTGTGGTTGTCACCAATATACTGGTTATCCCACATGTATTTGAGATTACTGATGATTTCAGCTGTACCCAGATCGCCACCTCCTGCAGGAATCAAGGGCTGGTGCATGTGTAACGCAATGGCACAAGCACTGCGTATGCTTTTAAAATCGACACCACTTTCTTCCAAAAAAACGGGGGTTTGTAGGCTGTCTTGAATGGTTTTGTGGAGAATTTTTTCCGAACCCGATACGTTAGGTACACCATTGATGTATTCCGAAAAATCGCCTTCCCAGTCTGTAAAATTGGGCAAAATGCGGCTTTTAGGTTGAGGCTTGGGGGATGGCGCCGCCACCGTTGCTGTTGAAAGAGGTTCCTGAGATTGAACAGCGGTGCTTTTCGAGGAAGCTTGAGGCTTGGGGGCCTGCACCGCTGGTGTTGAAAGAGGCACCTGAGACTTCGCCGCGGTGCTTTTCGATGAACCTGTCGTTTGAGGCTTCTCACCAGCTTTGGTTTGAGATGGGGATGTAGAAAGGGTTGTTTTAGGCATATTACTTGTCTTTTTTGAAAATTGACTCAAAGTTAGTTCTTGTGTACGGTGGGCTTCGATTGTTGCCCACCAATCGTCTGATTAAGCTGATTTTTGAATCAGTAACAATCATTAGGTTCGATTAATATTAATCTTTATTAAAATATATGAAAGCATTTTATTAAAATGTGTTCACAACCTTAAATGGTGCGAACCCGGCACCTCTATTCCGTAGCTTTATGAGTAAATCAAGAGCATCTGGAACTACTTTTTTAACGATTCCCATCGCACCATTCAAATCAGCATTAATTATACCCTT
>QNEL01000498.1 GCA_003645185.1 Candidatus Parabeggiatoa sp. nov. 3 | reverse complement strand
CTCACGCTTCGCGCAAAGTCGCTAAGTATAATAACTTGGCACCTTTGCGCCGCAGCGAAAAGGGTTCGCAAAAGGGCAAACCTATAGATTGCCACCACGACTAAACAAAACGCTATCTTGTCTCTTGGCAAAGATTCAAAACCTTGGTAAGCCGCCACAGAGATTTGTTCCAATCTGAACTTTTAAATGGATGTAATCAATGAGAGAAAGCAAGTCTTTACCCAGAATCAACCTTTGGTCAATTTACGTTTCTATACAAAGATAGAAACCATGACGGGGCAGAGGCGTGAACTAAAACCAAGAGGTAAACCCAAAAAGCAAAAAGATAATAAATCTGAAGAGAATTTAAATCAAAGAGAATTGCTGTTATGATATTTAGGGTAGGCAAAATAATTCGAGCCTGGCCCCTTTAAGTGTGCCATGTTAAACAATAAATTGCTTTAAATAACTATCAATATATTTCACGACTTCTTCCAGAAAATCTTTGTATTCCATGACTTGAATTTCAGTCAATTGATGACTCACATCATCATGTATAATGTCATGTCTTCTTCTTAAAATTTCATTGAGCTTGTTTTTATCCAAAGCCGCTTTTTCAAAAATATTTTCACCGTTAATTTGCTTATATAAATCAATAAGTTCATTAACTCCCTGTTTACCCATTGGAAATTGGGTACTAAACCTAAAATTCTGATCTATTTTGGCCTCATTTAAACAGATTTTATGAAGTGATTTCAATTCGTCACTGACTTTCTGCAAAACTTGTTGATTATATCGTTGCGGATGTTCAAGTTTGTTAGGTAAAACATTTGACTGATTTAAAAGATATTTTAAAGAATGCAAACGTAGATTTAAGGATAAATCTTGATAAGTTTTATCCGAGTTTTGAAGTTGATATAAAAATTCTTCTAAGCCATTTTCAACAAGAACTTGAAATTTGGTGACTAAATTGACTACCGCTAAATTTAAAAATAAATCATAGTTTTTGGTATGACCAAAGTTCCTTTCTTTGATGGCAAAGTTAATTAATGTATCAACCGAATCAATCAATTGAAAAAATTGCTCTGTCGCGTTCAAATGATAAGACATAATATAAATCTTGATCCTAACTCATTTTTGACTCTTAAGACGCATCATCACATTATGCAAAATATCGGGATGATTATTTTTGATTAAAATGATACGGATGATACTATAATGAATTAAACGCTTGGCTTGTGGGGGTAATTCATTAAATTTTTTATTCTCAAATTCACTCAGTATTGTTAGCCCTTTCAGTGGGTGAGTATTCCGATAAAAGTTGAACAGTGCTGAGAGTCTTTGGATACCATCAATTATTGACCATTTACCCTGCTCATTTTCTGAACAATACAACGGTGGAATCGGGAAATTCATTAAGAATGATTCAATCAGTACAGAGGCTTTTTCCACATTCCATAAAACCTGGGTTGGGAGAATTTCCAAATCAATTTGCCCTTCTTCAATTAAATTGATGACACCATCAACAGTATAATCATAAGAAGTCGTTTCTAATTTCAGCGGCTTTTTAGGCGTATTCAGTGCCAGTATTGAGTCATTTGGTTTGTGTTTAACAGTTGTTTTTTGTTCCATCATTTGCTTTATCTTTCACTCATTATTGCCTTGGGCCTTCGATATGTCCAATACTATCAACAAAACCTATCATCGCACGGGTTGTGGGATAGCCGTTACAAATATTAACTGATTCAGAAGGAAACCTATTTGCTCAGTTGTCAAGGTTATCTCGAATTGAATCTCAAGCACTTACCCAGAATCAGCCCTTGGGCAATTCACGTTTTTCTACCAAGATAAAAGCCTTTGTTGTACAAAGACGTGAACCAAAACCAAGAGATAGAGCAAAAAAGCAAAAATATAACAAATTTGAAAATAACTTCAATCAAGGAGAATTGCCGTTATGAGGTTTGGTGTTGGCAAAATAATTAAACCTGTGCGGTTAGAAATCCCTGCCTTAGCCAAAACAGTCGTTTTGCAAAACGAAACTCACTTGCGCTACCCATGAGTATTTTGAACGGATTTGATAACTAATTGAATTTATTGGTTTTAATGAACAGCAATTCTAACCGCACAGGTCGAAATAATTCGAGCTTGGTTCCTTTTTTCCTACTACGGTTGTTAGTTTTCAAATGGAAAAATAAATGAGTGGATAAAATGTTTTCCGTTGTTATCTATCTCCAACATGGTGGGCAAGCAGACGGATAGAAAGGTGCCCAAATTTTAGAATCGTGCCGCCCGCTTACCCAGCCTACCTAGCTTATGTTGGTGGCTAAAATAAATCATCTTTACCACCACATTGGATAATTGCCGATTTGAGTGCTTCTTTTATTTTTCGACTAATTTTTCTGTCATTCGTATAAAAAAATAGCTCGTTCTCACTAGCCATTGTTTTTCCATAAGAATCAAGAACAGAAATTTCCTTTTTTCCGTTTGTCGTTCTTACAGTGAGTGCTTGATAACCCCGTTCTCTCGCATAATAGTCAGTATTATTATGGTAATTCTTAAAAATTTTAACTGAATTTGGATTTAAAGCCCCAAAATCTATTTTGAAGCCCCGTTTGTCGCGAATCGGGCTTTTATCTTTATCAATTTCTCTAGAACTAAAACTCCAATTTTCAGTTAATTTAAAGTCAACAAGACATTTTTTTGCATCAACCGGAAAAAACACATCATACTTTCCTGTATGATAATCGGAATTAGATATAGCAATTATAGATACATTATTTATGAATTTAATGCTATCGCCAACCGGTTTTTTATGTACAATGTTTTCACCCAAACTAACTTTTATGTCTATTTCTTCTTCGCCATCCCAAAACAGACGCAATGTACCATCTTTTGCCAGTTTATATTTAATCACTTGCTCACAAGTGACAAAAATACAAAAAAATTCTCGTAGCCAACGTAAGAGAAAAAATGGGTTAACACGATCTAATTCCATGAGTCCTTTTTCTAAAATATCATACTCATATTGGGCATTTTGGGGAGTTCGAAAGATTCTGTTATCTTCCAAAATCAATAAATTTTTTTCTTCCTCGCAATTTTCACAATGCCAATGACCCAATATTTGATTATCTATTGAACTACACCCGGAAATAAGTGCTAGAACGAAAACAACAAATATAGCACGCCTAAAATTCATCCTTTTTGATTCCTTTAGTTGTGATAAGTTATAGCTCGTAGGCTAGATTGAGGATATTATAACCCACTCGCCATCCGGCAAAATCAAGATTTGTATCATACAATATAGCACGTAAGTTTTATTTTTGTATATAAAAGCCCAACATTTCGTGGTTGTCTTCTTTCTACCTTCTAATGTTAGAGTTCGCAAGCGAACGAAAGCCTACAAACTACTTCTTGTTCTTCTTGCGCTTATTTTTATTTCTGCCAGGGATGATATTACGCATCATACAAGCTTCTAACTCCATCGCCTTTTCAGAATCTATTCCAGCGAGTTTTTCAAGTACAGAGCCAAATTTGTGCTGATGGCGTTTAACCATTAGATAGGCCCTACCTAAGCAAAGCAAAATATCAGCCTCTTCGGGGGCCTTTTTGATGGCAATTTCATACACTTCAACGGCTTTTTCGTATTCTGCAAGACAACTATACACCGCCCCAAGATTAGCCCATGCGTGGGCATTCTCCGGATCAAGTTCCAAACTTTGTTGAAAAGCTTCAGAAGAATGATCATAGTCGCCTAGTTGATGAAAAGCCAATCCAACGGCATACCATGCGGTCGCATTTTTGGGTTTTGCTTCTGTCCAACGTTTAGCCACTTGTAACATCTCATGCCAGTTTCCTTCATTTTGTAGTTGGATGATTTGCTCTTTCCAACTGGCTCTGTGATAAGTTTCTTGCTTCATGATTAATCTTATCTATTAGAGTTTATACCGATTTAACATAACTCATTGATTTATATAGAATTATTTTTATAATACGATTAAAATAAAGCACTTAAATTAAATCGGTATAATGTGCCCTCAAAAGAGTCATTATTAGGGCAAAACCGCAAAGCACTAGAGCTTTCATAAAGGATTGCACCTTTAACGATAAGATTTGGTAGGGGTAATCCCAGTTAATAGCCTAAAATTGACTGATAGAACGCTGATTGTACTGATTAAACTGATTGACGCTGATTTTAAATGGGTCAGGTTCAACCTCGAACTGCCCACTACATTATTTGTGTGTTGTTTTTGATACCAACATGATAATCGCCAGTTTACACGCCTGACGTGAGGCCTGTTTTCAACTCTCAATGAAGGCGAGTAACGTATCAAATCAATTGCTATCAGCTTAATCAGTCTTCTCAGTGTTTTGTAGTTTCTCATATCAATTGGCCTTTGCAATAGTGAAGATCAAGGCATTGATAACTGATAAAAGTATTTGATTTGATCAGTTTTATTCGCGTAAGTCTTTTCAATCTAAACCTGAACGTGGCCAAAAAAACACCACAGTTTCCTTTACCCAAAAAAGGGAGCGCGTATTATGACAGAGCAAAATTAAAAGAACAAGAGGCCTAGACCGATAGGCGCAAATATAAGCGATTAAAAGAACAGTTAGCGTTATTAATTATCAATTATCAATTATCAATTATTAATTTTTTGACTCAATTTATCGCAAAGCGGCTTTAGAAAATACTTGGCACCTTTGCGCCGCTGCGAAAAGCGTGACAAATCAAAAAAGTGCGTTGTTTTTGACACCAACATGATAGTCGCCAGTTTACGCTCCTGACGTGAGGCATCTTTTCAACTCTTAATAATAGGAGGCAACCTACGTTTGCTTGTGTGCTATCGGTTTCCCTATTGTTGATTGTCAAAGCACCCGTTTAAATGAAGCCGCACGGCATGTCTTTATTGAAAACAATAACTTAGCTCAATTAACCACCTTACCCATTGGCAACGCCAAAACCTTTTTTGAAAAGCGACACTGGCTGGGAAAACGGGGCGAAATTGCGCTTAAAATACTCAAAGAAGTGGTTGAGCGTTTGCCATTTTTAGTGAATGTTGGCTTAGACTACCTCACCTTGAGATACCTTATCAGGCGGCAAAGCCCAACGCATCAAACTCTCACGAAAAGTGTCAAAACGCGACACCGGCAAAACCTTATATCTACTTGATGAACCCACAACCGGCTTACACTTCCATGATATTGAACAACTGCTCAGCGTATTACACCGCCTACGCAATAACGGTAACACCGTCGTCGTGATTGAACATAATTTGGATGTGATTAAAACAGCAGATTGGATAATAGATTTAGGGCCAGAAGGGGGAGAAGGGGGAGGAGAAATCATCGCCACAGGCACACCACAACAGGTTGCCAAACAAAAGCAATCGTATACTGGGCTATTTTTAAAAGGGATGTTGAAAAATTAAATTAGAATATCTCACGCTTCGCGCAAAGTCGCTAAGTATAATAACTTGGCACCTTTGCGCCGCAGCGAAAAGGGTTCGCAAAAGGGCAAACCTAT
>QNEL01000497.1 GCA_003645185.1 Candidatus Parabeggiatoa sp. nov. 3 | reverse complement strand
TAAACAAAAACGTTACAAATCAATACAAATCTTATTTAAATATCGGGGCTGGTAACAATAAATACAAAGCCGGCCTTCACAAATCTCTTTTTAATTAAGAGGCCGTAAACAAAAACGTTACAAGTCAATACAAATCTTATTTTAATATTGGGGCAGGTAACAATAAATACAAAGCCGGCCTTCACAAATCTCTTTTTTTAAAATGAAAACCATTGATAAATATATTAGTCAAAGCGTACTCGCCGGCATATTAATCGTTTTATTCATACTCGTCGGTTTATTTGCTTTTTTTGCTTTTATTGACGAAATTGATGATATCGGCAAACAACGCTACGGATTGTGGGAAGCTATTCAATATGTCGTCTTAGAAATCCCGCGTCATATTTATGACTTATTTCCAACGGCGGCTTTGCTAGGTACTTTATTGGGATTAGGGATATTGGCTAATAACAGTGAATTGATAGTGATGCGGGCGGCGGGGATATCCATTGTGCGTATTGCGCTATCTGTTTTGAGAATCGGTTTAACATTAACCATACTCGTGATGTTGATTGGTGAAACCTTAGCGCCCATGAGTGGACAATATGCGAACAATATGCGTTCTATCGCACAATCGACACATGAATATCAACAAATGGTATTTAATCGACGGTATGGTTTTTGGGCACGCGATCAGTTTGATTTCATCAATATTCGCACAATTTATCCTGATGGCGGTTTTGGCTGGATTGTTTTATATGAATTTGATGCCGAACAGCGTTTACGTGCCATAACAAACGCCAGCAAGGCTTATTATCAGAATGGACAATGGAAACTGTATGATGTGACACGAACTCAGTTTGAACCCACTTTCGTTACACGTCAATATTTAGAAACGACAACATGGAATGCGATTTTAAAACCCGAAATCATCAAAAATGTGGTCATTCGCCCTCAACAACTATCGAGTTTGGGACTTTATAAATACATTGAATATTTACGGCAAAATGATCAGCGCACAGCCCAATATGAATTAGCATTTTGGACGCGCTTAAATTATCCCTTAATCAGCATCACGATGATTTTTTTAGCGATTCCCTTTGTTTTTGGCTCATTACGCAGCGTATCAGGGGGACAACGTTTTTTGGTAGGGGCATTAATTGGAGTCGGTTTTCACATGCTCAACCAAACCACAAATAATCTTGGATTAGTCTATGATATCAACCCCGCGCTGAGTGCCTTTTTACCCCCAATCGTCTTTTTAGTCATCGCGATCATTATGATGCGGCGCGTCGTTTGATCAATGTAGGGTGGGTAACGTGTTTTTGTTGCCCACCAAGAGGCCTCATTTGATCAATGTAGGGTGGGTAACGTGTTTTTGTTGCCCACCAAGATGCCTCATTTGATCAATGTGGGTGGATTTTGGGTTTTTGTTGCGCACCAATGCGGCGCTAAAAGGGGAGTGAAAAACGAAAAATAACAAATAGGTTCAATTCGTTATCTTATTTGAATAGGAATAAGGGAAAATAAAGTAAAAGGGATAGGCCGAAAAAAAGGAAGAAAAATTGAAGGGCATGCTTGAGTGTGACCAGCACTCAAGCTCCCCGCCATAATTCAAAGTAGGTAGGAGTCATTTGAATCATGCTTATTCATGAATAAGCAATATGAATGCCAACTTTTGAGAAAAAGAGGAAAAAGTAAGGGTGAGTCATGATGCAAAGTAAGTCATAAAGTAGCTATTAAGTACTGAAGCACAAATAAACAGATATTTTAGCGCAAAGGGCTCATCAAGTGGGATTGCCCCTACATGGCATTGCGTAGGGGCAATCCCTTGTGGTTGCCCCATTTTCAAAATACACGAAAATTTATGCTTCAGTACTTATAAAATTTCACAGCCAACAGCTTCGATTAATTCTTTATTACCATTTCCCTTTTCGATCATCCATATTCCCGGTGTCATTTTATTGCCAGTTTGTGTTTAAATTATCAACACCACTCGGACACTATTTAATGATCATTGAGTTCAGTTGTTCACAATCACTCTTTGGATTGAAATTCATTAATCGGCCCAAATCCAAACTCAAGTTTGAACTCCAAGCAAACTAAAGTTTGCGAGCTTTACGTTCCAAATTTATTTTGCTTCTGCCCGATTTTAGTGAAAAATTTATTTTGCTTCTGCCCGATTTTAGTGAAAAATTTATTTTGCTGATTGATCCTTTTTTTAAAAATGCGCCCGTCGGATTTATCAGTTGGATGATGACGAATGAAGCACAGCCAATGGGTTCCGGTAGAGAAGCCCACCAGATTTCTCCTCTAACCATTACCATTCTCCCTGTGATAAAGCCTGAAATTGTAGTTGTTGTAAAACCGGATCAAGCCTTGCCTTTTCTCTTCCTTTTCCGTAGATTTGGTTTAAGCGATCAGTCACGCTATATTCTTTCGATTTTTGGAGATAAAAAGAAATGGCTCTCGTATAAAATTCATAGATATCCCCAAATTTTGGGCAAATTGTTCTGCCGCTTGAAAAGTCATATCGGGAATTGAGATAACTGTTTCCATAAGCATACCTTAAATGAGAGTGATTATTCATTAGGCGTAATCATACGCATAAATAACGCGTAAAAAATGAGTGATAACGATCCCTAACTTGGAGCATACCAAGATAATCCTGTAAATGGCTCGCATAATGCGAATACCAAGACAATAAGATTGAATGATTAATATTAATTATTAAGTACTGAAGCACAAATAAACAGGTATTTTACGGCAAGGGGCATCTTCTTGGTTGTTTCTTTTAATTAAAATACCTGAAAATTTATGGTTCAGTACTTAATCAGTGTAACCGGAGGTTATCGAAGCTAAATCATGATAATTTCCGCAAATAGGGCGAACACGTAGGTTCGCCCCTACAAACCCCGTTTGTAGCTGCCCTTGTGAAATTATTTACCTGAAAATCTATATCATGAAATAATTATGAAAATCAATAGGATAATACAACAATCTGGCTTATGATGCTTTAAACCAATTCTTTATCATTTTAGTGAAATAATCAAGTTCGGCTAACCAATCAAGCCAAAGTATAATAAACCAAGCAATATAGACAATTATCATAACTGGGATTAACCAAGGTAAATCATAGAAAATTATAGCCAAAGTGCCAATAATGACTAGCGTAAATACGCTGTAGAAAAGCGTATTAGAGGTAGGGTAATCAGGCCTATTTTTTTCTGTGAGTTTATAGACATTTTCAATGTTATCAAACTGAAGAGTAACTTCCTGTTCATAAAGGTATATTTTGCGAGGAATAGTGAGATTGTTTTCAACAAACTCCACCATTTTTAGAAAATTCTCTTTGCCTATGTGTTCACAATTGATATATTGAGTGGCATTTTCTAACTTGAAGCCAACGAAAAAATGTGCATTTTCATCAATAAAAATACTAAACTCGCTAATTGATGAAGCTTCCATTGAAACACGAGGACTGAGCGAACGGACTTTTATGTGCAAAAAACCATTTTTAAGGTTAATTTTCATTTTGAGTTAATTTCGTAATACGGCACTGGGGTTCAAAGATGCGAGCCCCCTAATCCTACTCTATGCAACTAGATAATTCTTTATCTTGTCATAAATGGCTGTGAACAAGATGCCTTCCCTGCTCTTCCCAAAACTCTTTGCTCGTTCTGCATGATGTAATGCTACGACTTTCCACTCTTCATTCAAGGCGTTCCACTTTTTCATTTACCTTCCATCCTATAGCGTTTAAAAGAATTGGTGCAAAATTGATTAAACAAAGGCCGTTGATTTTGTTGGTATTTTTGATGATAGTGTACTTTATTGAAGTGACGGATTTTCGTGGGTTCCGAATTGAGAACAAGGCTATATTTTTTAAAAACCAAGGATTTCAATAGTTTATGGGGGTTACTGACAATGATGTTTAAACCATCCACGATTCACTTCTAAAGCATACTGAATGTCCTTTCGCTTAGATGAGACGGAATTCAAATCAAATGGTTTGAGCGAATGCACTTCTCGCAATTTTCCATCTCCGGTAAAAAAGCCTACATCCAGCGGAATAGCTGTGTTATCCATCCAGAACGAGACTTGTTGAGGTTTGTTGAAGCGGAATAACATGCCCTGATTTTCGGGTAATGCTTGCCGAAACATCAGGCCTTTTTGTTTTTCTGCTGGTGTGGAGGCGACTTCTACTTGTAGTGAAGTACCGCATAACTTCATATCAACCAATTTCATACCCGATTTAAGATGGGTTCTGATTTTCATCGCACTTTTCCCACTGTTTGAATGAAAGAATTTTGAATGAAAGGATTTTAAGAATTTTGAATGAGTCAGGCAAGTGGATTGGGTTTGCAAATTGATTTTGCTTCTTTTTTCGTTCCAAATTGATTTTGCGGCTATTTTCGTTCCAAATTTTATTCCATGAAGGATGAATGGTGGGCTTCCGTGCTGTGAAATCTGGGTTTATATTGAGTTCATTGCCGCCCGTTTACCCACCCTACAAATCTTGGGTGAAAAAAAGTCATCAAAATACCGGAATTTAATACCCTAGTGCAGGATCGCTCCAGTTTCAATACCATTGAAAAACAAGGGCAACCACAAGGGATTGCCCTTACAAACCGTTCGTAGGGGCAACCTTTGTGGTTGCCCATTTTTAGGCCGGCTAGGTGGTCTTAGGATTGGAGCGATCCTGCACTAGGTAGTTGTCTAAAAGCTCAAGTCAGGTGGTGGTAACTAACCTGCTGCCCGTTTTTGCTAAAACGGGCAGTTTTAAATGGATTTTTACTTCCAAAAAACCGCAAATTATATGCTCTGAAGGGTGTGATAGGAGATAATCAAATCTATCCGGTTTTAAGGAAAATATCTATAAAAATCCTTTCTATGCAGGCAACGCACAAAAGTGACGAGATTATCTTCAATCAATAATCCTATTCTATAGGAGCCCACTCTGATTCTGTAATAAACATTGCCAATTTTAAGCTTTTTTAAGTTGTCAACACTTTGTAAGTCTTGTGCCTGTTCAACTTGTTCAATAACCATTTGTATACGTTTAAGAATATTAGCATTGGCTATTTTTTGTAAATCCCGAGCAAAACTGGCTTTAAAACTCACATTCATGTTTTAACCTCAAACAGTTTAAAAACGTCTTCTCGATTAATTGCTTCAGTCTGTCTACCCTCTTCTATTGCTCGAACCAGAGCAATTTCTTCAATAACCTCTTCTACTAATTCTCGAAAAAAATCTTTTTTCTCTTCAATGACTTCAATAAAAGCCGCTTTGAACAGGGCTTTTAGCTGTTCTTCATTATGAATAAAAGTTTCAGACATAAAATCTCCTTATAAGAGGGAAATGGTGGATTCGCTTCTGGGGTATGAGGTAGAGACGCGATGCTCGCGTCTCCTCTTCGTTGAGACGCGAGGCATCGCGTCTCTACAGGGCACCCGTTTACCCACATTACAAGATTACGGTTTATTAATGAAGGCCGTCTAGGTATATGAGTTTTGCGTTTTCCTAAAGAAGGGAATGGTGAGG
>QNEL01000496.1 GCA_003645185.1 Candidatus Parabeggiatoa sp. nov. 3 | reverse complement strand
TAAAAGCATAATAAATCACCAACATGATGATTGACAATATCCAAGCAAAACGGCTTCTTTTTGAGACAAGCTCATGATACTTGGGATTATTTTTGATTTTATCCACAAGTTCTTGTTGCATATTATTTATAATACTCCTGTTGAGATGGGCCTTAAAAATGATGAAGTAGCCATTTAAATCATAATAAATCCGTTTATACCGTCAATCCGTTGTACTATAGTAAAACCTTTTCAAAAGAGGGCGAACACTAAATTGTTCCCATACAGATTGTAGGGGTAGTCTAAATGCCGGACACTTCAACACAGAGAACACAGAGTACCACAGAGTAGCACAGAGAATAAGTTTATGATTGATAGGTGGTAAGAGTATGCCCCATTACAGATTTGCAAAAAATCGCGCATCTTTTAAGATAATAGAGGATTGCAGGGCAACACGGTGCCACCCTACAACTGATAACTATTGGAGGAAATTCACAATGGGTATTCAAGCTAAATTATTACTGGTTATCAGTATTATTTTAATATTTATTTTTCTTGCTGTTGAATTTGTCAATTATCAAACCACCAAACAAACGGTGGAAGAGAATTTGCAGGAACAAGCTGAGAAAGTCAGAAGTTTGTTGATGGCAACGCGGCGTATTTATCAAAGGCAGTTTATTGACAGTGGTTTACCCCTGACTGAAAAAACGCTTGGTTTTTTGCCAGCACATGCCTTGGGTAAAATTTCTGAAGACTATCCTAACTGGGATGCTTCTGGTTTCTTGTTTGATAATGTTTCTGATCAACCCCGTAATCCTGATCATGCTGCTGATGCTGTCGAATTGGCTGCAATGGAGTATTTTCGTGAACATCCAAAAGAAAAACTGCTTTTTAAGCCGTTTTCTCAAAACGGTGAACCGTTTTATCTCTATGCTCGTCCCATTTGGATAGAGAAATATTGTTTAAAATGTCATGGTGAACGTGAAGAGGCTCCTGAAACAATCCGTAAATTGTACGATTCCGCTTGGAACTATCAAGTAGGCGAATTACGGGGTATTTTAAGTATCAAATTACCGGCTACCACCCTTCAAGAAAAAACTTGGCTTGCCTTTAGACAAGACTTGCTCATTCAATTGTTTGGTTTTCTGTGTGTTTTTATGCTTGTGATGCTGTTGGTTCGGCGCAATGTCATTCAGCCTTTAACGCAGATGGCCGAGAGTATGCAAACGTTTGCGCGTGGTGATTATACGCAGCGTGTCACTGATTTTAAAGGAGAAATTGGTATTTTGAGTCGGGCATTTAATGATATGGCTACTCAGATATTTGAACAGCAAAATTCTGTGCGTACCCTTAACCGTGAATTGGAACAACGTGTGATTGAGCGCACGGAGGAAATTGAGCGGCGCAAACAAGTTGAAATAGAACTCAAACAACATCGTGATCATTTGGAACACTTGGTGCATGAACGTACTAAACGGTTGGAACAACAAACGATTGAATTAGCTAGAGCGAAGGAAGATGCCGAATCAGCCAGCCATGCAAAAAGTGAGTTCTTGTCTAATATGAGCCACGAATTACGCACACCTCTCAATGGAATTTTAGGCTTTACCCAAATTCTCAGTCGAGATGAAGGATTGACGACTGAGCAAATAGAGGGCTTGAATATCATCCACCAAAGTGGCGAACACTTATTAACCCTCATTAACGATATTTTAGATCTGTCCAAAATCGAGGCGCGTAAAATGGAACTTTACCCTACCGCTTTCCATTTAGCGCACTTTTTAGAAGGCATTGCTGGCATTATCTGTATGCGTGCCCAACAAAAAGATATTTTGTTTGATTATGAAACCGTCAACATTTTGCCTACTGGGGTAGAAGCTGATGAGAAAAGGGTGCGACAGGTTTTAATTAATCTGTTAGGCAATGCGATCAAATTCACTGATAAAGGCCATGTGATTTTGAGAACTTTTGTCGTGACGTCACCTGAAAATGCCCCGCTTTCTGACGATAACGCGCTTTACGAAACACTTCGTTTTGAAGTAAAAGATAGCGGCGTGGGAATGAGCCCAGAACAATTAGAACAAATCTTTTTACCGTTTGAACAAGTCGGGGATAGTCAACGTCGGGCTGCGGGTACTGGCTTAGGCTTGGCGATTAGTCGAGAGTTAGTGCAATTGATGGGAAGTGAACTCTTTGTTAAAAGTGAGTTAGGCAAAGGCAGTACTTTCTGGTTTGATTTAAGCTTGCCTATAGCAGAGGGTATTCAAACAAAATCAACCCATGAAAGGGAAATAGTCGGCTACAACGGAGAACAACAGAAAGTCTTAGTGGTAGATGACAGAGTAGAAAACCGAGCGGTGTTGCTCAATTTACTTGAGCCACTGGGATTTGAGATTGTGGAAGCAGAAAACGGTGAAGTCGCTGTCGCCAAGGCCCGCGAAATAGAACCGATTCTGATTATGACTGATTTAGTGATGCCAGTCATGACGGGATTTGAAGCCGTACAAGAGATACGAAAAATACCTGAATTAGCAGACGTTTTTATTGTAGCGGTGTCAGCCAGTGTTTTTGAAATGGATCAAAAAAAGAGCAGGATAGCGGGATGTGATGCCTTTCTACCTAAGCCCGTGGAAGCTTCAAAACTCTTTGCTTTGCTGGAAAGCAACTTGAAATTAGACTGGTTTTATTCTGAATCAGTGGCCGATAGTGTTGCAGAAACGCCGGTCACAGAATCCAGTGGGCCACTGGTACCGCCACCAGAGGCAGAATTAGAGAAGTTATATGAATTAGCCATGATGGGTAAAATGCGACGGATTCGGGAACAAGCTATGCAACTTGAAAAGGTGGATGAAAAATATATCCCCTTTGCTCACAAGCTACAAACGTTAGCCAAGGATTTTGAGGATCAACAAATACTGGCCTTAATTAAACACTATTTGGAGGGCTATGAATGAGCATTGTCGTAAACACGGCTACCAAACCGATTTATTTTCAAAACGATTCCATTCTCATCATTGATGACAATCCGACGAACTTGAGTGTCTTGGTTGATTACTTGGAAGACTGTGGTTTTGAAATCATGGTAGCGCGTGATGGTGAAATCGGATTAGAAAGGGCAAAAATCGCCAATCCTGACTTAATTTTATTAGATGTGATGATGCCAGGGATAGATGGTTTTGAAACCTGCCAGCGTTTAAAAGCGGATGAGGAAACAGCCGGTATGCCCGTTATTTTTATGAGGAATTTAGACAGTACAGAAGATAAACTCAAAGGGTTTGAAGTCGGCGGTGTCGATTACGCCACTAAGCCGAGACAGAACAAAGAAGTCCGTTTTTTACCACCTATCGTGCCCATGGTGGTAGTGGGTTAGGGCTGTATATTTGCTATAATTTAATCACTAATCAATTAAAAGGTAGCCTAAATTGCGAAAGTACGCCCGGTAAAGGTGTTCTTTTTTTAAATGGCGTTTCCAGTCGAATTGTCTTTATATGGCCAAACCTGACAGGTTTTAAAAACCTGTCAGGTTTTTTTTTTAATTTGCTATAATTTAATCACTAATCAATTAAAAGGTAGCCTAAATTGCGAAAGTACGCCCGGTAAAGGTGTTCTTTTTTTAAATGGCGTTTCCAGTCGGATTGTCTTTATATGGCTAAACCTGACAGGTTTTAAAAACCTGTCAGGTTTTTTTTCAAATCAATCATGGAGGTTTAAACCATTAAAATTCATTCTCTACTCGAAAAATTGGCTTGGCCATTATTTTTAATAGCCCTATTTTTTATATTGACAACATTCTTAGCCTACTTGAGTCAAGGTTCTGATTGGCAAAGGGTTTTTGGCATTAATTGGCATCGCGTTTTGGAATTGGTTGATCTGCGTCGGGAAAATACGCTGGCGACTTGGTTCTCAAGTATCGTGTTTCTCGCGGTGGGCATCAGTTTTGTCTTACTCGGTTGGGGTTATTCACCCGCTTTTACGATTTCGCGTTGGACACGCTTTGTGTTTCAATTAACGGCGATAGGCGCGGTTTTATTGTCAGCGGATGAAGTGGCGAGTATTCATGAAACTGTTGGAAAATGGTTTAAGCGAGTTATTAATCAGCTTTGGAGCCAAGCCCCCCCTGACAATCGTGGATACTCTTGGATCATCCTATTTGCCCCTGTTTTGTTAGGCTGTTTTTTTGCGCTCGTCTATTTTCTGCGACAGGTGATTGCGACAATGCCTCTCAATCAGAATAGGCAACGTCAATCGGCCTATCTGACTTTACTCGTCGCCTTAGTATGCTTACCGGGCGTATTTGTTTTTGAAGCCTTTGAATGGTGGCTGGCATCATTCAATCAAGGCGTAAGCATTTTAACCTGTTTTGAAGAACTGTTTGAAATCATTGGTATGTATAGTTTGTTCCTGTGTGCTGTACTCATTGCGAGGCGATATCAATTGTGAAAACTTCACATCTCTTATTATTTTTATTAGTGGGCATTTACAGCCTTGTCTTGATAGTGATTGAGTTGCAAACTTCGCAACATTATCTGAGACAATTTGTAACCGATATTCAAGGCGAGGTGTTTTTTTATGGCATCAATACCACTTTAAGTGTCTTTTTGCTGTGGGCGACAGCCTTATTATTTGGGGTTTGTTTACTGTGTATAGATAAAGTGAAACAGCCGCAAGCCTATTGGTTTTATATTTCCCAAATCATTTTGTTCATTTATTTGGGTTGGGATGAACGCTTTTTAATACATGAAACGGTGGGAAAATGGTTAGGGCGCAATGATGCTTATTTATTACTCGGTTTAGGCTTTATTGAAATTGGGCTATTGGCATGGCTTGGCGATTTGCGTAATAAACCCAAAATGGCACGTTATTTTTTATACGCTGCGGCCATCTTTTTTGCCATCATGTTTGTGATTGACGCAACATTCCCATCACAACTTGTACTGCGCTTATCCCTTGAAGAATTGACGAAGCTATGGGCCGATATCTGTTTAATCTTGTTTGCCTGGGAAAATATTCGTTATCAGTTATCAGTTATCAGTTATCAGTGAACAGTTATCAGTAAACAGTTATCGTGTTTATAGTTTGAAGGAAAATGGAATAATTTTTGCGGCTATTGTGATTGTCTGATTATTTCTTCTAATGCTCAGGTTTTCCAGTAGAGACGCGATGCCTCGCGTCTCTCTCATAAACGCGAATGTCGAGACGCGATCAGAGACGCGAAGCATCGCGTCTCTACAGTGTTTTGGGGTGAGATTGATTTTATATATCAACATCAGGATTCGCGATTGGCTATCAAAATCCAGAAAATTTGCTATTCGCCATTCATTTTGCACAAAATCCAAAATCTGAAATCCCTTTTGCCCCCTGTAGAGACGCGATGCCTCGCGTCTCAGATCGCGAGACGCGAGGTTTCACAGACGCGAGCCTTTTGCCCCCCCTGTAGAGACGCGATGCCTCGCGTCTCAGATCGCGAGACGCGAGGTTTCACAGACGCGAGCCTTTTGCCCCCTGTAGAGACGCGATGCCTCGCGTCTCAGATCGCGAGACGCGAGGTTT
>QNEL01000495.1 GCA_003645185.1 Candidatus Parabeggiatoa sp. nov. 3 | reverse complement strand
TGGTAATGTAATCCACTGCACCCAGTTCAAAACCTTTTACTTGTTCCTGAGTTTCTGTCAATCCGGTTATAAAAATGATTGGGATATCTTGAGTCTCTGGATCAGATTTGAGTTGTTGACAGACTTTAAAACCGTCAATCTTGGGCATAAGAATATCCAACAATATTAACTGGGGATGTCCTTTCTTGACTCTATTAATCACTTTGTGACTATCTGAAGTCGATAAGACTTTGTATCCGGCTTCGGTTAATAGATCACATCATAAACTGAGGTGTTTAGTCTCATCGTCAATAATTAAAATGGTGCCCATTTTTTTTCCAGCGTTCACATACCTTTTTTGAGATGTCATTCCTGGTTGCACTCCTCATCGTTATATTTTTTGGGTATACTCAACGAGGTGATAAACTTAACTTTTTTTTTTAGGAGCCAGCGGGAATTGTAGGGTGGGTTCGCGCCAAAAGTTTTGTTTGCCTCAACTTTTGGCGCGAAACGTGTTTTTGTTGCCCACCATCCTCATTAAAAAGTTCAGTTTGTTACCGTGCTAAGTATATCTACGTTCCAACTTCAAGTTGGAACGTAGATCAGAGAGGTGCTCTTAAACAACCGCTAAGTTGCCTTTGCTTTCTAACCAGGTTTTCCGATCATTGGCCCGTTTTTTCGCGAGCAACATATTCATCATACTTTCAGTTTCTTCCGGCTCTTCTAGTGTGAGTTGAATTAATCGCCGCGTTTCGGTAGCCATGGTGGTTTCGCGCAGTTGTAAAGGGTTCATTTCACCTAATCCTTTAAATCGTTGGACATTTATATGTCCGCGTTTTTTTTCTGCGGTAATGCGATCTAAAATGCCTTTTTTTCCTTCCTCATTTAAGGCGTAGTAAAGGGTATTGCCAATATCAATACGATAAAGGGGGGGGGTGGCAATATAAACATGCCCTTCTGCGACTATTTTTTGAAAGTGTTTGACAAATAAGGCACATAATAGGGTGGCAATGTGTGCCGAGTCGGCATCGGCCAGTATGCCGACTTTGCCATAACGTAGGCCGTCTAAATTGTCAGTACCGGGATCGATACCGAGTGCGACGGCAATGTCATGGACTTCTTGTGAAGCCAGCACTTGATTCGTATCGACTTCCCAAGTGTTGAGAATTTTGCCGCGTAGGGGCATGACGGCTTGAAAAGTCCGATCACGCGCTTGCTTACAGGAACCGCCGGCGCTGTCGCCTTCTACTAAAAAGAGTTCAGTGCGCTTGACATCTTGTAGGGAACAATCCGCCAGTTTACCAGGTAAAGTGGGGCCCGTGGTGGCTACGAACCACTTTTTTATCGGCGCGAAGGCGTTTTTGGGCGTGTGTAATCACCAATTCGGCAATTTTTTCGCCAATTTCAACGTGTTGATTGAGCCAATGACCGAAGGCATTGCCGCTGGAGACAAAGGTGGCACAAGCACGCGATGAGAGTCGTTCTTTGGTTTGTCCAGAAAATTGGGGTTCTTCTAATTATTAGCCATTTTTTCATTCGTACTATTTCCTTTCTTCCTATCTAATCTAAATGAGCTTTAATTCTTCCAGATACGAAAGAAAAAAAAAGCCCCTAAGTTTGTTGAACTCAGGGGCATGGATTAAGAAAGCTTGTATTTAATACATTACATTGATGTTTTCAAAATAGACACCATAGTCTTTCGATGACTTTGTTTCATTATTTTCGCTTGGATTTGGCCTCACTTGGACAAGGGCCCTCGGTATCACCATGAGCAAGATGGGCCAAAAGCGCATTCTTGGAAATGGTTATGGTATGGGCGGCCTCTGGATTTTTGCGTGGAATATGGCAAAGAGTCACTTTTTTCTCATCCACGGCGACAAAACCCTCGAATTGGTTAGCACGATAAGCTTGTGTCTCGGCAATGGTGCCACTGTAAGCGAGGTTAGGGCCAGTTTGACCATAAATAAGCAATCCCTGAACCTCAAAAGGGCCATCTATGCCATTTTGACCAATTAAATTGCCATCAAATAAAAACTCTATGCTTGCTGTTCCTTCGTCTAGCAGTGATGAACCATAATCCGCGTCGATTCTGGTACCATTCGCATCCATCAGACGAGCACTCCACTCGTAGAAATCTGTGGTCGTCAGTTCCAAATCGACTTTAACATGTAGTTCATCAAATAGCCTATTGCCATCAATATCAATACCTTCATCGAAGGAAGTGCTGGTCAGTGAAATTGCCGGAGGTGGACCACCAAGCGGTTCAAATTCAGTAAAAGCATAGGCGGCAGTCCTTGGCAATCGTATAAAATCCAAGATTTCAAAGGTATCAGGATTCTGTACAATAACCCCTACTTCAAATGGGCCATTCATTTCCATATCATGGATCAAAGGCCCGTGAAAGTTAAGCGTGAGAGTGTTTGAACCTACCGACAATGTGAGCAAGTCGTCTGTATAGACGGAATGTTTTAAATCGGTCAATTCCCCTTTAAGCCGAAAGGTACCGGCTTCAATGAGATTAGCTTCAAAATCGATCTGTAACAGATCAAATAATCCATTGTTATTGGTATCAATGCCTTGATCGTTGAACGTAGCATCAAGCTCTAGCAATGTTGAAAAATCAGCAGAATGATAAGCTTGTGTCTCAAATTCAAGCCCGCCTAAATTACTTCTATCCGCATTGTAAATGCTTATACCTCCATTATACGGTCCATCTAAACCAGAGCGTCGAAGGGGTTGGCCTGGAAATCGTAAGATTAATCTATGTGTTCCCGGCGTTAATGTGAAAGTGTCTCCAACATCATCAATGAAAAAATGTCCGTTTTTACTAAGGCTACCTTCAAGATAATACTGTCCGGCTTTGCGAATTTCTACCTCAGTGGTTACTTCAATAAACTCAAATTTACCCTCACCGTTGTCATCAATAGCAGTCTCGGTGATATCTCTGACGAAAGCACCCATTTCACCAAAGTATGTATGATCATAAGCTGGTGTTGGAACAGTGAGAGTTGTTGCATTACTAACCGTATAAAGTACTAACTCATAGGGACCATTTTGACCAGACTGAAAAATTTGCTCACCCGAAAACCGCAAAGAAATGGTGTAGATTCCCGGGCTTTCAGTTATAGTCGCTTGGCTAAGAATAGCTCTATTAAAGGCTGGTTGATCGGCAATCAATTGCCCATTTTTCCGTAAAATACCATCAATAGAGTAGTTCCCTGCCTTTAGAATTTTTACTTCCACATCAGCATCAACCGCCTCTATAAGATTATCGTTATCTTCATCAAGTAAATTAAAGCTGACATTACCCGTGAATTGTATACCTTGAATATCCATAGCGGCATTTTCAGTATGCTTTTGGGAAACCCTAGAAACTGGCGGAAGAGTATACTCATATTGCTTCCAGTGATCATAGGCATTACCACGCAAATCTTCTATTTCATAGATTCTCGCACCTTCATCTGTGGGGTAAAAAAACAAGCCTTGAGCATTGTCAAAAATTTTATCGCCATTTACATTATAAGCAATCAACTCAGCTTGATTGAGATGGAAGTTATAAATCTTCCCGAAAGTGGCATCATAATAGAGAGAATGCCCAGTAGATTTTCGCAAATTGTGATTTTTAAATCGGTAACGATTGTAAATGGTACTTCCCATAAGGCGAGCATTACCAGAAAAAGCCTGATCAAAGGCAGAAATGCCTTGCTTGGTAAGAAATCCTTGATTATTAGAACCCCAGACTGGGAAATCTAAAAAAGAACCGATACCCAAGGTTGCAGCCATCATTTCAAAAACATGACTAAAAATATTACAATCGCCGTAGTTACAAACCAATGGTTCAGCCACTAAGCCTTGCCATTGACATACCCATTGGGGAGAACTGGGGGTACCTATGCAATGCTTATTTTCTATTGTTCCTCCAAAACAGTATGCATAGTGCCAGTTGTTTTGCCCAAAAGTGTATAAACTACTAAGGAGTTTTGATAAAATTGCCTCTCTGTCTGTTTCTCCTGTAGCCCAACTTGTTGCATTTTCATACCAAATACGCATGGGTGGACTCACCTTTTTTAGAGGTGCTTTTTTAGTGACAAACAGTTTACGTGAAATAATACGTTCAGAACCATCAATGATATACGTTAATCTAACCGTATAAAACCCGATATTGTCCGGCATTTTAATGGTTACATCACCCTCAAAACCGGTCCAATTTTCAGTACCTTGTAGTGGGGTATCCATAATCTGCCATTCTATTTTTACATCTGGCTGTAAAATGTTGCTAGTTGTAGAACAATACTCAATTTTGGTATGTAGTGTGACTGTCCCAGCTACCTTTATAAGCCCAAGGAAACGTGAGGTTATGGCGGGTCCTGAAAAGGGAAATTCATCAAATGCTCCAATTTCTTCCCTTATGTTGCAATCCGCATCAAAAGACTGCTTGTAGATGGTATCAATAAGGGCTTCTGAATTTGGGTCGTTGACACGAATTTCATTATGACCCTCCTTAGGGGCTAACGTCAGTGCGAATTCAGGCTTTATTGGTATTTCAAGGGCCACCCAATCAATGGCCGTACACCAATCACTGTTGCCTAAAACATCAACATTGATCTGCACCCGATTTTCAACTGGAGTTGGTAGCGAGCCTTCGGCGGGTTTGGTTGGAAATTTGATCTTTGTGATATCCACTACAAAAGAATTGTATTCCCAACGACTATTGAACCCGATTAAACTACCTAGGTTTTCTCCATTAAAAAGAACATCATCACGTTCCGGTGGTGATTCGCCATCCAGATCAACATCATAAGCCGGCATAAGGATTGACACACGGGCAGGAATAATGCCTTTGTCAATCAAGGGCTGTGGATTCACCAAAAAACCGTCAGCATCGACTTCGCCCACATAACGATCAACAAGAACGTCGATGATCAGTGGATGTTCAGGATCGTCGTTAAATGTACAGCCGGTATCTAATCCCGGCCCACTATCAGTCACGAAAACATCCTTTGTCGGAGGATTATAGGGCGAACTCCGGGGCCCTGATGATGTGAATCCCTGAGATGACATCAATCTCTCTGGCATGGTGTTTCGATTATCGCCAGCGTGTACTCCTAAGGGTATCAAAAAACTACACGCTGCGATTAAAGTGAGGACAAATAAATTGTCCCAGGCTAGCTTCATCATTTGTCTCCTACTTAAATTGCGATGGTAAATAGCGAATTGGACTATTCATTAGACATTATACCGATTAAATTTAATGATTTCATTGCTTTTCCAATCCAAAAAAGAGAATAAAATCAATAATTTATGTTAAATAGGTCTAAAATTTTGTTACTCAAGTCAGGCATTATGTCAAAAAATCCCCCCTAACCCCTACTCTATGCACACAAATCGTTTGTAAAACTAAAAAAAACATTTTTCGGCTGGGATTCCACAACTCATTTAGGAACACTATGTGCGACCCGTTCCGTTCAAAATGCAATAAAACGCATGTAAAACGGGCTTAAATAGGAAGTATCTATTTTTGATAACTCAGAGGTTGTGGGGTTAAAGCTACCCTAAGACGACCTAAAGT
>QNEL01000494.1 GCA_003645185.1 Candidatus Parabeggiatoa sp. nov. 3 | reverse complement strand
AGTTTATAAGTTGCCCAAGTTGCCCAAGGCCAACTATAAAACTATGAACGTCTGAATTTGTGAACAAAACTATAAAAATGAACAGCTACTGTTCACGCCAGTTTTGAGTTTTACTGATATTAAGATCTATAGAACGCTGATTCTCATGATGAGACTGATTTCCACTTAAGAAGTTTTTGCGCGCAAAAACTTTAGCGTGGAACGCTGATTTTAAAAATCAGCGTTAATCATACCATAATCAGTCAAATCAGTGTTCTATCTACAAGCCATTGTATGTGTGAGTTCAGTGCGAATACCGAGTTCATTGGGCGGACATGCCCACCCTACCGCTTGCTAGATTTTTGTCATGATAAAATGCTTTGATTTTATTAGCAACGTATTCAGCGAGTTTAATGGGTACCGCATTGCCTATCATTTGTTCTAAATCGGATTTAGTGCCTTTTAACTTAAATCCTTTTGGAAATGTTTGAAGATAACTACGTTCAATTGTGGTTAATGGTCTGACGTTTTCAGTAATAGTAGCCGCATCGCCGGGGTGTTTTTTATAGCCTTTGGGAATGGGTCTATTTACGCCGCGAATGGTTGGGCTGGGTTCATAAATACTGAAAATTGCTCTTCTTTTATAACTCCAAGGATGGCGATAATAGTATTCAATGCCTAATTCATGACCTAAATAATCAAAAATAGTCATCGGCTTTTCGGTTAAATATTGATTGAGATAATAATCTAAAAAACCATCGGGGGCTGAGAGCAAACCCACTAAAAAAAATCGTTTCCTCAATTGAGGCACGCCACAATGACTCGCATCTAAGATTTGATAGGAAAGGCCATATTCAGCTTCCTTAAATATCTTCAAAGCTTTTTGTAAAGTGATGCTTTTAGTAATCCTTTCGACATTTTCCATCACAAACCAGCTTGGTTTAACCTGTGCAATAATGTTGGCGAATGCAATGGTTAAATCAGCACGACCCAGATTTTCATCGCGTTTACCAGCACTAGAAAAATCTTGACAGGGTGGCCCTCCAATAATGATATCAGGTTGATAATCCTTAAATTTTTGGTAGTCTAAAATTTGCGATAAATCCATTAAAAACGCATCATGATTAAAATTCATTTGATAAATTTCCATCGCGGCTTGCCAATTATCAATTGCCGCTACAATTTCAAAGCCGGTATTTTGGAAACCTGCTGATAAACCGCCGATACCGGCAAATAAATCAATTACTTTCATAATCATCAAAATAAATCAAATTTTGGTTGTTTGATAATTGTTGTTGCCATTGTGGTTTTCCATTTTTCTGATTTTCAGCGAATGTAGGGTAGAACTTCTTTGAAAGAAGTCACAATTATTAAAGCAATAATCACTACTTAAAGAAAACAAAATTATTATTTTCCACATAGCAAATACCCACCCTACGTTCGCTGTTCGATTTTCCATTGTTAAGGAAAAATTACAAGCTAAGCTTTTGCTTTTTCCATTTCACGCAAAAGTTTTTGTTTGCCTCAACTTTTGCGTGAAATTCATAATTTGGTTATGGATGTCTTCTATGCGGGTATTTCCCCAATAGTCTGCTATTTCTTGTACGGTGTCACCTTTGCCGCGTTCAATTAAAATAACAAATTTTGTGGCTTTTTCAATACCTAATTGTTCCGATAATAAATTCCATCCTTCACGAATAATGGCAACGCTATCAGTCGTTGGTATCGCAGCAGTTAAGTTCATTCAAGTTCTCCTTTTTTCATTTTGTCAACAAAATTGAATCAGTGTCAATCATGATCAATCAGTGTCATCAGTGGTTCGCCATCCCAAAATTTATTCAGTTAATGCTTCTAAACGACTTAACCAATCATCAAAACCTTTGCATTTTTTTCGTAACACCTCAAGTCCGATTTCTTTCGCAATATTCGGCCCGTGGGTCGTTTTTCGATATGGCGTGCTGGCAAGCCGCTTAGAGGGTGCGGTTTGTGATGAATTATTAATCAATTCTGGGTTTCCATTAAATTGACGTAAAATCGCTTGTGCCCAAGGTTCGATTTCATCTTGCTGAAGAACAAAAGCTATTGCCGAAGGTGAGGAAAACAACAAGCCTTCAAACTCATACATCTGAATATAAGGAATCATTTTCCCTCGCATCGTCTTGGGTACAGATTCTAAAATCTGTGCCTCCAAGCTCTCCTTTGTCTCACGCTTCTGTTTTCTTTTAAATCCGTAAAAATCATAAAAAGTGGTCACAATATCAAAGTGATAGATCAATTGATTGATTTCATGTCTCACTCGATCTACGCTCACATTACCGCCCATAGAGACGGGTGTCACAAAAATACCTTGTTTAGCAAGGTGAGGAACTAAACTCATTTTGATAAAGCGCTCCTCCGTTGCGCCTTCTACAGAAATACCGATTCTTACCATTCTGGACGACCTCCAATCAGATTCTTATTCCAGATTTCACCCATCCCATAATCTGCCAACCAATGCTCTAAATGGCTTTGATCTAACCTTTTGAAAGTGGATACGCCCTGTTCCTGATCAACAACAATAAACGCTTCGGGTGTAAACAAGTTTGCAAAGGAGACCGATTGAGTCGCACAAATCACCTGTGTCTCTTTTGCCACCGATTTGATCATCTCGGCAAGCACCTCTAAAGACGCGGGATGTAAACCTAACTCTGGTTCATCTAAGATAAGGGTATTTGAACGCAATGCCTGAGGTTGTAAAAACAAAGTCGTCAAACAAATAAAACGTGCGGTTCCATCAGATAGCTGATTGGCAGAAAAAACCTCATCGTGATCACGATGCAACCACTTCAACAAAATTTTTTCATCCCCTTTTTTTCCTCGTGGTTCCAGATAAAAATCATGAAAAAAGGGGGCAACGGTTTGAATGCTGGAAAGGATATCTTGATAGCTTTGTGGATAATCTTGTCGCAACCGATATAGAAAAGGGGCGATGTTTTTTGCCTCTGGATACAAATAGTCAGAGGCACTTAATTCATTTGCCTGCTTAAAGCCGGCACTGGCACTGGTATCATGAAAGTGATAAACACGACCCGCTTTTAGATAGTTTTGAATGTCTTGTTGAATGTGCGAACGCTTGACTTCAGGCATAGAAAGCAAACCACTTTCACCTAATTTTCCCTTAATGGGCCAAGTAACCGAACCGGATGAATCGGTTAATGTGCAAGATTCCTGTTCAAAGATCAATGCATCATCATTGGCGTTATGGACAAACGCAACTTGGTAACCGTGATTTCCAAGCTCCAATTTAAGACTCAGCCTCGATGTCTGTTTGGCACCAAAATGAAAAAAAGTATTGGCAAATCCCTGTTGTTCAACGTAGGTTCTCAAGCGGCCCTGAGAAAGCTGGTTTAAAAAAGTAAACAGTGAAATAAAATTGGATTTACCCGCACCATTGGCACCAATTAGAATATTGATTGCCCTCATTTTCAGGTCAAGTGATTGAATTGATTTGTAGCCCTTGACTAAAATACGTTTAAAATATGTGGTTTTAGGTTGATTATCTGTCATATTGTTAGAACCATTGCTACATCGTTTCTATCTGAGAGAATGGTAAGGAACTTCAAAGTCGATAACTTTGCACTCCAATGCGACGCAAAATAAATTTTGCACTCCAATGCGACGCAAAATAAATTTGAAACGAAAATGCGGCCTTTTTGTATGCATGTTA
Source organism: Candidatus Parabeggiatoa sp. nov. 3 (assembly GCA_003645185.1). Lineage (GTDB taxonomy): Bacteria > Pseudomonadota > Gammaproteobacteria > Beggiatoales > Beggiatoaceae > Parabeggiatoa. Next base: position 1,903 of record QNEL01000494.1, on the reverse strand, counting down.
TTTTGCGAAGGCCCGATTGATAATGACCCTTTTTTTTTGCGCCAATTCCATACCTACTTGATATAAATATAAATATACTTTATTCAATCGGAAAACGCTATAGTTTGTCAGATAAATCTGTTAGCCTTGAACATATTGGATATCAAAGTGTTGATAACTGATTTTCACATTTCATGCAAAAGTTGCCTGCAACTTTTGCGTGAAATACAGTTTTTGCGCGCAAAAACTTTTGCGTGAAACTGATAACTGAAAAAGCTATAAATGCAAAATTGATTTGCGAAAGTTTTACGTTCCAATTTGAGTTTGCTTTTTCACACTTTGCAACAACCACATCATTAAAACATAAACGCAGTGGTGTTATATATTTGACAACTCCTTAACTCAATACCACTTTGCCTAAGACAAAAAACAGCAATTGATAATTTGTAATTTGTAATTAATAACGATAACTATTTTTTTATCTCAACACACATTAATTATAAATTATTGATTTTAAATGAGTATAAATATTATTTATTGTTATCATATATTTTATTGTTATTGAATATCAAAAACTTACTGAATGTCGGTTTATCGCCCGTCGATCTCGGCCTCTTGTCCTTTTTTTTGGGGGCTGTCATAATGCGCGCTCTTTAATTTGGCAGTGGTATTTTTTTGCCACTTTCACGGCTCGACTAACAAACTAACACTCAGCTCGCGACACATCACAACGATTTTGATAATTAATGATAATGACAATGATAAAGAAGTTGATACATAACTCATTCACTCAAAAAGTCTTGATGTGGCTATATTTCAGACTTAATGCGTGTATTTTGGCGACAGTATTATTTAACTTGAAACAATACGTGAAGGTTATTGCTCAGATTGTGCGCGCTAAACGTCTAGGCAAAAAAATCATTGTTTTCTATTTAGGCGAAAATGATCAGGAAAACAGGTTTAAGAATTTTGAAAAAGCGATTAATCTGTTAGAACAAAACCAGACAGTAGAGATTTTTGTCTATGTCACAAATGCTAGTTTGGCTAAACAACTGACTGACAGAACAAATATTTATTATTTTAGATATTTTTTCTGTCCGCGTGCTATTTATGCTGATGTGTATCTGACTATGGCACGAATATCAATGCCAATAGCTCCTTTTTTCTCGAAAAAAATACAGTTTGATCATAATCAAGATGGTATAGATGTTTCTTCTGGTTCAACATTTGATGAGTATGATTATATTTTTTGTAGCGGCAAACTGCAAATTAATGATTGTAAGGTGTTATTTACTCGCAGAAAATTAAGAAATAAGTGTTTAATTCCAGGTGGGTATTTAAAGTTAGATAGACTTAAAAACAATACCAAAACAACTGATAGCGGATTTTTAATTTATGCACCTACATTGACGTTATATAACCAATCTAATAACGTGAATGGTATTTACGAAATTAATACAATGTATTCTCTTCAAACATCCGGATTTGAAATCATTAAATCTCTTATTGATTCTGATTACAAAGTCATTTTTCGTCCACATCCTGGTGATTTAAAAGAGCATTCTCAAGGTTATAAATATGTTAAAAGAATACTAGAGACCTATAAAGAGCATCCTCAACTGGTTTTTGATGATTCTAAAGATTATTTTGAGACATATCAAAGTTCAGCATTAATGATTTCTGACATTTCTGGTACTAGATTCACTTATGCTTATATTTTTGAAAAACCAGTCATTTTATTTTTGCCTAATCAATCTGATTTGAGCATAGATGTGGAAAATCTGTCAAGTATTGGCTATCCATTTGGTGATAGATGCGAAACACTGGTACATACTACGGATGATCTGAAAATTAAAGTGAAGGATATTTTGGAGAATCCGGAAGTGTATAGAGAGAGAGTCGTTAACTTTAGAGATGACAATTT
>QNEL01000493.1 GCA_003645185.1 Candidatus Parabeggiatoa sp. nov. 3 | reverse complement strand
TCATCTTCAAGGGTATTGAGATCAAGGGGTTCATAAAATTGAATGGTGTGGTGTAAGCGCGCCAAAGATTTTAAAAACTGCCAGCGTTCGCCACCTTGTTCAATCAACCAAAAATGGGGCTGCGTGTCTTGCGTCGCCGGATTGGTATTGTCTTGTTGAGTTAAGGTTAAGGTAGCCGGTTCTAAAATCGCGGCCAGTTTCGATAAGGGAAAAGGCGCATTCAATTGCTGGCAAGCCAATGACAATATGGCACTTCGGCGCAACCAAGTCACTCCACCGCCACAGCGAGAATCAACTAAAGATTCATAGACAACAGCTAATCCGGCTTGTAATTCATCCGTCATCACAATGGATTGTTGCTGCTGCGTAAAGGCCCAATAAAATTGACTGGCCAGGGTGACAAAATGTAAATGGATAAAAGCCTCAAAAACATTAAGGTAATCTTGCAATGTAATAGCGGGCGATTGTGTTAAGCGTTGCAAAGCTTGATACACGGGAAAAGGCCAATCGGCGTTATCGATTTCTAGACTATCTGCTTTAATTTCAAAGACTTGGGTTAAAATGCCTTGCAATTGGGTTGAAGTGAGGGGTTTAGGGCCTTTTTCTAAATGGGCTGCCCAATTTTCAGCGACGCGCTGATTGAGACGCGACAATTCAGGCCATTTTTCAAATAGGGGCTCAAAACGCACAGCGAGGCCCGTGGTTTTGGTAATATCATTGAGATAAATTTCTTTAGCCAAGCCGATGAGACGTTGTGTCGCAAAATGATAAATCAAGCCACCACTTTGCCCAGGCCCTTCAATGGCAGTGGTTTCAAAGGCCTCAATCTCAGTTTGTTTCAATTTGAGCAATTGATTAATGATGCCATCGTAAACGCCAATACCCCGGCCTTCGATATAGCCCGCCGGATATCCAATCGCAATGACATCATTGCCCCGATTTTGTTCAGTAATTAAACCTAATGGCACGCAATGCTCAGTCGTGTGTTCAATTTTGAGGACAGCGATATCACTGATTTGGATGGATTTCTCTTTATCCAATTGCGCGGTAAAGGTTTTGCCATCAATCGTTTCAACGGTGATAGTCGAAAACGGCATTGGGATCACTTCGCTAATACAATGCCACGCGGTTAAAATATAACCATCAGGGCTGATAAAAAAGCCCGTGCCCTTAAAGCCGGAAGTTGTCAAGATTTTGACGGTGGCTTGTTCTAGGGCCAAGCGAGTGTGGTTTCTTTGGGTGTCTGATATCATAAGTGTTATCTGTTATACTTTTGAACAATATTGATTTGAGAAACAGGCCATTCATATAGAAAAATCTTATTAACTTTGTCATATTTAATTTATCTCACGCTAAGCCGCTAAGCCATTGATTCTTAAATCTTTGCGTCTTTGCGTCTTTGCGTGAGAATGAATCAATCTAAAAACCTGATAGAACGCTGATTGCACTGATTGTCATGATTTACGCTGATTAAAAAAAAGTTCTTCATTCCAAACCAGTGCCCACGCTTGACAATACAAGCTTGTGTAATTTCATGGTTGGCATGGGCCCTTGTTTAGAAAGGATCAATGTTGCCACATCGAAAACGTTTGGCATAGTCTTTTTCCTTTGTACATTGGTGGGCATTTGCCCACCCGATAGATGACTTAAAGCTCAAATAAGATTATTGAGAACACTCACAAAACCGATCCAAGCGTTTTGTTGTCACCAATATCACCGCCACTGCGACGGAATTAATGGGCACCCCGGTAAAGCTGACGGTTAAGATATCGGCCATAGCGGCAATTAACCAGGTTTCTTGATTTTGATATTCTAGCCGTTTTTGACAATACGGTGGGCAGAGTTTCTCTTTGAGAGCAGGCGATTCTTGCTTAATCCAGCCTTCACACATTTCTTTGAGTGCGGACACTTTTGGCATCAACTTCACTTCTTTGGTGTATTGGGTGTCCTCAGTTTGGGTGATACTGGTATACCAATCTTGATATAACTTGGCTTCATCTGCCAAATAGGCCTTGATTTGAGTTTCTATTTCAGGAGTCATTGAAAAAATTACCTCGTTAAATTTTGCGTTTATTGCGTCATTGGAGTGCAAAATTTATTTTGCGTCGGTACATTGGAGTGCAAAATTTATTTTGCGTCATCAAATAATACCATCTTTTCGCTGAATTTGATTTTAACAAAGGCCGTTACGCTATAATTAAACACTAATTGAATCAAAAAGCGCGTTAAAAAGATTTATTTGTTTATTCACATTGGAGAGTATCTATGCCTATAAAGCATCTGAAATTGCCCGAAGGGGGCACCAAGATTTCGATTCATAATAAGCAGCAATTGGTTGTGCCTGATAATCCCATTTTAGGCTATATTGAGGGGGATGGCATTGGCCCTGATATTATGACGGCTTGCCTACGGATATGGGATGCGGCCGTGAAAAAGGCTTATGATGGGCAACGCCAAATTCATTGGGCCGAGTTGTTTATGGGCGAAAAGGCAGCTGAAAAATATGAGGGGGCTATTTTTCCAGAGGAAACCCGTGAAGCTTTGCAAGAATTAGTGGTGTCTATTAAGGGGCCGCTGACAACCCCCGTTGGTGGTGGATTTCGATCACTGAATGTGACATTGCGTCAGGTTTTAGATTTGTACGCTTGCGTTCGCCCAGTGCGTTATTACAGTGGCGTACCTTCTCCATTGCGTTATCCTGAGCAAGTCGATGTCATTATTTTCCGCGAAAATACAGAAGATGTCTATGCGGGCATTGAGTATCAATCGGGTTCCCCAGAAATGCGGAAAGTTGAGCGGTTTCTGAAAGAGGAAATGGGCGCGACTTTTTTTGAAGACAGCGGAATTGGTATTAAACCGATCAGTCCGTTTGGGAGTAAACGCTTGGTGCGAAAGGCCATCCAGTATGCGATTGATAATAAACGAAAAAGTGTTACTTTAGTGCATAAGGGTAACATCATGAAATTTACAGAAGGCGCTTTTCGTAACTGGGGTTATGAAGTGGCGCGTGAAGAATTTGGTGAGCAGACGATTACAGAAGAAGAATTGTATAGTCAATATGAGGGTAAACAGCCAGAAGGCAAAATCGTCATCAAGGATCGCATTGCTGATATTATGTTTCAACTGATGCTGTTGCGCCCAAGTGAATTTGATGTGATTGCCACTACGAATCTGAATGGCGATTATCTGTCAGACGCGATTGCAGCAGAAGTCGGGGGAATGGGTATTGCTCCAGGTGCCAATATGAGTGATCATGTTGCCGTGTTTGAAGCGACACATGGTACAGCGCCTAAATATGCTAACTTGGATAAAGTGAATCCAGGTTCCTTGTTATTTAGCGGAGTCAATATGCTGGAATATATTGGTTGGCAAGAAGCGGCTGATTTGATCACCACGGCTTATCCAGAAGTGCTATCGAAAAAAATTGTGACTTATGATTTTGCTCGACAAATGGAAAATGCGACGGAAGTCTCTACCAGTGGTTTTGCCGATGTTTTGATTCAGCAACTTGAAGGGTAGATTGTGTTGTTGGGTGGAATGGCAAAAAATGTTGTTCCCGGTAGGTAAGCTACTCTATGCACACAAATCATTTGTAACAAACGGTAGGCTCACGCAGAGCCGCAGAGCCGCAGAAAATGAGAGAAAATTGATTAAAGGCTTAGACAAGCATGCTTGTATCAACCTCGCATCACACCTCTGCGTCGATGCGCTTTGCTGGAAATAGTTACTCGAATGACGTGCGAATTTAAAATCATTTAAAAATCAAACAGCAAAAAAAGTTTTTTGAGCCTCAATTTTGGCGCGAAACTTAAAAACTTTTGTGCATAGAGTAGCCTCAAAAAGGAGTGCAATTAAAAGTGATGTTTTGTTGTTTTGTAGGGTGGGTTTCGCTACGCGAAACTCAATATCTAGTTGACTTCATCAGTGCTTTTCGTTCAAACACTTAAATTTCGCAGCGCCTAATAGGAAAACCTGAGAAAAAAATGAACTCATCAGCAATCAAACGCATGGAAATTGTCAATGAATTATCATTCATTCCGGATAACCAAATTGACTCGATTAAGACTTTTATTGAATTTCTTTTATTCAGAAACGGCAATACTGCTAAAAAAAATACCCGCAGTTTGCAGGATATCTGGAAAAATAAGGGTTTTGAAAAAATTGTTGATTTAGAATCAGAAATCAAAGCCATCAGAAAACAACTGAGTGATTCAATCATCAATAAAAAGGTGTAATCTTATGCAGCAGCAGTTTTTACTTGACACCGTTACGATAGTACGTCACTTTTCTGGGCAAGGCAAAATCGGAAAAAAAGCCGCTCATATTCTTGAGACGCTTGAAGGAACTGATAACTCACTCGTTATATAGCGTTTCCCGATTGAATAAAGTACACTTATGACGCAAAATAAATTTGGAACGTAAAATTGCACTCCAAAAACCGCAAAATAAATTTGGAACGAAAAAAACTGCAAAATAACAATCGCGAAAGCGAAACCAAGTCGTTCAGAATCATGCGGCTTTTCCCTCTAAAAATAAAATCATTTTCTTATACAAATCAATGACTTCGTTTTGGCCGCCATCATTTATAATATGTTGGAATCCTGGCGCTGAATTGGCTTCAATAAGCCACCATACCCCTTGTTTATCAATCACAACGTCTAAACCACAATATGGAATCATCATCTTTTGAAATAGGGGTGTGCAAAAACGATCTATTTGATTGAGTAATGGTTTGTCGTGAACTAAAATGGCTTTTGCGCCTTGCCAATGTAATGGGCTTAAGTTGCCTTCGTAAATGGCATTGTCAATATTTTTCTCATAAGCAAAAACTAATGCGCCATTCAAATAAATGACACGGTATTCTGTTTTGATGTCTATATAATCTTGCGCTAAGGCAACATAATCAAATTCTTTACTGTTATGGTTAAAGATACTTTCTATTGAAGAATATAGAGTCTGTCTTTCATTGACTTGAAAAACAAAATGCCCTAATGAACCTCTATTGTTTTTAACTATTAACGGGTATTGGAATTGGTTTTCAATGCTATTGACAATCTCTTGATAACTTTTTTCGTTCAAATATTGAAGGTGCTTTTGATCACACTCAGGATAAAGAAACCCGGCTGTTTTTGGCATATTGATATTGTCTTGAAAGAAAGTGTAGAAAAAGGCTTTATCAAGACATAACTGTGATAGGGAATGGGCATTTAAGGGGGTTGTCCAATTGATAAAAACATAAGATTCATCATTGAGCCGCAATTCGACAACATTTTGGGTGGTATGATACGTTTTATAGACGGCCCCTAGTTCATTGCAGGCTTGTATTAATGATTGTAAGTTGATGTTCACAGGTATAACTACAAGGATTGTTTATAAGAAAGGATTAGCTAAAAGCTCAAGTCAGGTGGTGGTGACTATACTGCACGCGGGCACAATTTAAACTTTTAAAAGCTTTCCCGATGGCATAAAGTACAAAGGCAAATCAATCAGAAAAAGATTAAAAAGCACAACCCCGTAGGGGTTTTCAGGCTAAAATTTCGCTCCGCGAAATTTTAGCCTGAAAATGTGAATAGCCCCAGGTGGCAACCTGGGGT
>QNEL01000492.1 GCA_003645185.1 Candidatus Parabeggiatoa sp. nov. 3 | reverse complement strand
GGCACTATGACTTGTTTCGCCATCAACAACGATATTCCATTTTCTTTTATCGGCTTGATAATTCGCGACTTCCAGAACAATTTCGGATGAAATCGTAGGAGATTGTAAATGGAGCGTTCTAATCGGATTCGTTGTGCCGATGCCGACGTTGCCGTTGTGAAATGACATTTTTACTTCATCATTATCACTAGTTTGTTTGAAACTAAACACAAAAGGATCATCGTATTCAATAAAATTCAAATATGGAGAAGCATTCTCATAAGTCGAATACATCCTACCACCATCATCTTCTCCACTATCAAAGCGAATCAGATTATTCCAATTTCCACTAACAACATCTAATTTGGATATTGGACTCGTCGTCCCGATGCCAACATTACCCGCAGTGTAGTAGGCATTATTACCGTTTAATTGAAATACCCCACCACCTGTTCCTAAGCCTTGCAACTTCTCCCGTTCCGCTTCGCTGATAATCTTGCCACTCCCAGCATCCGCGACATCATCCAATTCAGTGACGTTATGTCCAAACAAATCAGCGATTTTATCACCGGTAATCGTTTTGGGTGCGATTTTTTCAGCTGTTACGGCACCATCGGCTATGGCTTCTGTTTCCACCGTTGCTGCTTTCACCGATTCTGCAACGGCTGCCCGTATGGCATAAAAAGCACTGGTGAGTTGTTGGCGCGGTGTCATTTCCGGATCGCTGCCTACCGTTACGCCGAAATAACGTTCACCGTCTAAACTGTTTTCATCAAACGGTGTGGTATTGCCCAGAATCAGACTGAATACGCCATGAGTTACCTTTACCTGTTGGTGGGTTTCAGTCCATAATGCATTGCCCCCTTGCGCGGTAGCGTACAGGGCAAAAGTCATATTGACAGTGGCATTTAATGGCTCACTGTCGGTATTTTCCAAGTAGCCTTGGTAATTGGTTGTCGTTGGAACAGCATAAGCTAGACTGGAAATAAAACCAGCCAATAGCGATGCGAGTAGTAATCGCCCAAGTCGTTGTACCCAGTTGGTACGTTTGTATTGAGTTGACATAATTGGAATGTCTCCTACTAAGTTGATGTTTAAGTGTTTTCGAGCTTGAAGTTTTTGCGCGCAAAAACTTTAAGCTCGAAATTTAAATACGCTTGCCCTTGCTACACTTAAACTTAAAACAAGGGGAAGTGTTCAGTTATCAGTTATCAGTTATCAGTTCAGTTAAACTGTGATTTCATTTAATAAAAAGAAATGATGGGTGCTTATTTTGATCAGGGGTTTTTATTATTGCCTTGATCTAGGTCAGTTTTTCGGTCTAATGCGCGAAAAAAATATCAAGATATCATTAATTATCAGTGTATACTCGGCGCGGGAATAAACTTAACTTTTATCATTTTTTTGGCAACCCCAGGTTGCCACCTGGGGCTATTCACGTTCAACCCCTACGGGGTTGTGCTTTTTAATCTTTTTCTGATCGATTTGCCTTTGTACTTTATGCCATCAAGAAAGCTTTTAAAAGTTTAAATTGTGCCCGCGTGCAGTATACTCAAGATAAATCTTCTATCAATATATTGGTATCAAGTACGATTCTTAATACGGTGGTGTTCATTTGTCCATTCAATCATAGTTTGTTCGGTTAAACCTTGGAATTCCCAAATGTCATCCATCGCATCGCTGGCTTTTTGGGCAAAATAGTGGGCTAACATTAATTTAATTTCAAATAATTGCAGTTCCGAAATATTATTGGCGTAGAGTTTTAATAATTCGAGTTGTAAATTGCTTAAAATGGGTTGCGTTTTCATCGTGTTCAATTTTGAACTCCAAAACAAGTTAAAATTCGTTATCCCCGTAATTAGTTGTACTCAATCAAATTTGAGAAGGGCGTATTTTATTCTTATTAAGATCAGATTGAAAGTGGAGATGTAACATTTCATGTACCACTTCTCATTATTAGAGTTGTCATTAATCCTATAACTTATTGATTTTGTGTTTATTTTTGTATACATTTGATGTTATGCGTTTTTTTAATGGATGAATTATTTAATGCTTAATTATTAATGATTAATTATTAATGATTAATTAAAAAAAAACGCGCTTTGACGCTAAAGGCGCTAAAGAATTAATCGTTAAGAGGTAATGGCTTATTTGTTATGCTTTATTTGTAGTTATTAATAGAACGCAGATTGTCATGATGAAACTGATTTACGCTGATTTTTAAAATCAGCGTAAATCATGAAAATCAGTTAAATCAGCGTTCTATCCTATCAAAATCAATAGAACGCTGATTGTCATGATTGAGCTGATTAACGCTGATTAAAAAATCAGCGTAAATCATGAAAATCAGTTAAATCAGCGTTCTATCCTATCAAAATCAATAGAACGCTGATTGTCATGATTGAGCTGATTAACGCTGATAATTAGCCCAAATGTTAATTTAAGCGGATGGCAATGGTGGGCAACAATAAGCCGTTACCCACCCTACATATTAATTTAAGTGGATGGCAATGGTGGGCAACAATAAGCCGTTACCCACCCTACAAAATGAGAATATTTAACTAAATGCAAATACCTTTATTGAAAGATCATCATGCTCATCCTTTTATGGCGGCGGTTTTGAGAGATTGTATTAATTTAAAGGCGGTTTCGACAAAAACTGAGGCGCTTTCTTTGATCAAAATGGGGGAGGAGGAAATCAATCTGATTTTGGGCTGGCATAACGGTAGGTATACTTTTGAAGAAGGGGAGTTGGAGCAATTGCCGCCTGTTGTGATTTGTAATCAGTCTTTTCATAGCTTTTTAATTAATCATGCGGCGAGGGAGATGTTGTGGCTTTCTCATCCTGAGATTGCGAGGCATCTCGACGATAAGCTGTGGGTGGATAAAAATCTGTCGAAGATTCTGAATATGATGGCGAGTATTCACGCTTATACGCCTTACAAAATCAAGCAGTTTTTTTCTGATCTCTTAGAGCAATTGGGGGTTTGGTATTTTGATGAGATGTTATTGCCTAATGAACGGGCTATTGATGTCTTAAGAGAGTTGGGCTATTTGAATCGTATTCGTTTGTGGGCTGATTTGGAAACGTTTCATGATCTTACTCAGGTTGCACAAGATGCGGTTTATGGTATTAAGGTATTTCTTGATGGTGCGATTGGCAGTTTCACTGCGGCGCTGTCTGCGCCTTATTTGAACGGAAAAGCGGGGAGATTGGTTTATTCTGATTCGGCATTACGGTTGCTGATCATTCAAGTTATGGATATCAATAAAGCGGTTGCTTTACATGCGATTGGTGATCTGGCGATAGCACAAGCGATTTCGGTTTTGAGTGAAATCAAAAGGGAGCATGGGATGATTCCGATGACGCGCATTGAACATGCTCAATTGATTTCTCTAGATCAGGCTGTGCAGGCTAAAAAACTGGGGATCATTTTGTCAATGCAGCCTAATTTTAGTCGTGAAGTGGTTCAATATGAAGATAGGTTGTCAGAAGAGTATTTGAAGCAACATAATCCGTTTCGTATGTTGATTGATGAAATCGGTTTTGTGCCTGGAGAGGATTTGGTTTTTGGTTCGGATGGGATGCCGTATGGGGTACAAAATGCGTACAAAAGTGCTTTGTTTCCGCCGTTGCCGAGCCAAGTGCTGTCTTTGGATGAGTTTGTTCAAGGATATTGTTTGCCTGATAAATCTGAGGGGTATATTGATATTGGAAGTGATGAGAGGTTTGAAGTCGTGTTGTCTGATAACGCAATAGAGGCAACAGACACTAAGATGCCAGATTGATTTTGATCTGGAGCATCTTTTGCGTCTTTTGCGTCTTTTGCGTCTTTTGCGTTTATATTGATATCAATTCAGCGAAACAACCTAGTTACTTATTCGCTAATTTTGTTTGTCCGATGACAAGCTCTGAACGTTGGGAGGCTGGTTCTTGCAGGGGATTTTTCCCTTTATCAACATAAACGGCATAGAAGATATAGTTGCCGCCTAAACCAGGTGTGAGTTCAAAATCCAGTATAGTATGCTGAATTTCTAGCGTTTGTAAATTGGTTTTGTGGGCTTGCGCTTTTGGTTCAAATGCGTTTAAGCCGGAATGTGTTTTAAAGAAGAATGCACCGGCATGTTGCATGGCAACCCATAAATCAACGGGTTTCAAGCGGTTCACTTTGACATTGATCAGGATATCGACTTTAATCTTGTCGCCTATATTATAAGAGGGTTTGAGGTTTTGAAATTGAACACAGAGCCATTCTTTTGCGGTGGTGTCAACTTGACAGCGTCTGGTGTGCTTTTTCTTCGTTTGCGAGGGTGGCAAAAAGCCGATTTGTAATGCGGCTTCAGTGGTGGCAACAAAGGGTTGTCCAAAGCTGTAAAAGAGGGTATCGCTTCCTGCGTTCATTTTACCGCCACTGGCGGAGAATATGGTGCGTTCCAAGGTATCGGCATTGACAAGGTTGCTGAAACTGGCGATTAAGGTGCCTATCAGCATGAGTGTCAATGGGAGGTTTTTTTTGGGGAGGTTTGGCATAAGTTTAATTACTCTTGTTTATGAAAAGCTAGGGCGAACACGTAGGTTCGCCCCTACGGACGCTGTGTAGGGGCGAACCTGCGTGTTCGCCCTCAAATTTTCTGAACATCTAATATCGACTAGAAACCCTTGTCGTTATTGTCTATTTCCATAACAAAATTCTGATATAGCCGCTTTTCGATGTGGCGATGCCAGGTGGACAGGGATTGGCCTTGCCACCGCAATAAATCAATTCATCTTGACCGGAAAAGCCTATCAGCATTTGCGTTTTTGATAACCAAATGGTTTCAGGCGAACTCGAAGCGCCTTTTGAATTGGGATTGCTGACATAGATCCATGTCGGTTTATTGGAGTTAGCAAGCCAGATGGTGATTCGAGTCGGGATCATGCCTAAATTATGATTTAAGACATGCTTAAAATGACCGTTATTCAGATCAACATTAAGCCACCCTGAATCGTAATTGGCTCTGATGCCGCCTGTGAACTTGGCATCTCCGGCGACTTCCAACTTTGCGCTCGGTCTTGCTGTGCCGATACCGACATTACCCTGCATGTAATAGGTGTTTTTACCACTTAATTTAAAGGGAGACGCGCCTTGTGGGCCTTGTAAGCCGATCTTGCCTTGAGGGCCTTGAGGGCCTTGTGGGCCTTGATCACCTTTAGGGCCTTGAGGGCCTTGTGGGCCGATATTCCCTTTAAGCCCTTTTGCTCCGGCTAAACCTTGTGGGCCTAGTGGGCCTTGTGGGCCGGTATTGCCTTTAGGGCCTTTGGCTCCCACTAAACCTTGTAGGCCTTGTGGGCCGGTATTGCCTTGAGGGCCTTTGGCTCCTGTTAAACCTCGTGGGCCTAGTGGGCCGGGCTTGCCTTGAGTACCTTGCGAGCCAGTCTTGCCTTGAGGGCCAATTTTACCTTGTGGGCCAGTATTCCCTTGAGGGCCTTTGGCTCCTGTTAAACCTTGTAGGCCTTGCGAGCCAGTCTTGCCTTGCGGGCCAGTCTTGCCTTGAGGGCCAGCCTTGCCTTGAGGGCCTGTATTCCCTTGAGGGCCTTTGGCTCCTGTTAAACCTCGTAGGCCTTGCGAGCCAGTCTTGCCTTGAGGGCCAATTTTACCTTG
>QNEL01000491.1 GCA_003645185.1 Candidatus Parabeggiatoa sp. nov. 3 | reverse complement strand
TGCCGGCAAACTCTCCAAATTGCTCAAAAACCTATTCGGCTGCAACAGCTTCACCAAAGACACGTTAGTCCATACCGAAAACGGCCTCAAACCCATTTCCGAGATCAAAGTCGGTGACAAAGTGCTGTCACTTGATGAGAGAACCCAAATCACCAGTTACCAACCCGTCATGGCCATCATTCAAGGCGAGCAGCGGTATCAACTCATCAAGATAACGCTGGATTCAGGCGAATCCCTTGAAACCACAGCCGAACACCCGTTTTATATCAAGGGCTGGAATCCTGCCAACAGCCTGAAAGTCGGCCAAACCTTGCAATTGCACAATGGCAGCACCGTCGTTATCAAGGAAATTGATACCAGTGTGCGCCTTGAAAAGGTGTATAATCTCACCGTTGCCAATACCCATAATGACTTTGTGGCTCAGGATGGGGTATTGGTGCATAATTGTAAGCTCACTAAAGGTGGTAAACGCAAAATTGGAAACCTGAGTGATCTTAAAGATGTGAAAGCATCAGATGCGATTAAGCAACGAGGTGGCGGTGCATCCAAAATTAACCAATTGCAGACAGGTTATGAAGACATGACGGTAGGTGAACTTGCAAATATGGCCGCAGCAGGTGATGCTGCTGAAACTGCAATAAAGATAATTAAGCAAGCGTCAAGCAAAGCACAGAAGTATGGTGGTAAGATCGATGAGCTTTTAGTTTTGGTAGTCCTGTAAAATGGAGTGATGGTGCTTTTGAAGAATCCCAAGTTTAACAGGGAACATAGCCTATTATCACTATTTACAGGGCTATTTTTTTTGAGGTAAGCGAGACAATAATGAGACATTAGATGGGAACTCTCGTATATGAAAGTGGTCAATTTGTGAATGTAGAATACTTTTTTCATCCGGATTTAGCAGCGGAAATTGGAGCAATCAAACTTTGCTTTCAAAAAGAGATATTTTTTGTCATTGTCAAACCTGATGATGAATTAGAAATGACGGACGAGAAGATTGATCTGGTTTTGGAAAAAGAAGGTTATAAAAGCACTCAGATGTCCCATGAAATACCGTGGGAATTAGCGATTGGTAATCATGTTAGATGGATTTGGACTCTAACAAATCAACAAAACTATCTTGATGGTTTACAGTTTGAATTTGCTAATAATGTCAATCAAAAATCGGTAATTATTCAATTGATCGCTATTGCATCTCGAATTGATATAAGAACGGTATATTGAAGTTCGCTCATTATAACGGATTTGGGGGGGGAATCATATCCTCGTCAAAGTTTAAACTAACATTTTGATTATTTTAGTTTTTTTGTCATCAATAGAGCCTCTCAAAAAACCTAAATTCTCAATTTCATATAAAAGTTTTTGCTTGCAAAAACTTTTATATGAAAGACTGTTTTTGACTCTCCGGAATGGAAATCATTTCCTTATGTTGTTATTAAATCAATAACTTATATCGTCTTTTTATTTTGCCCTGTCAATTATCAACTCAAAGGTGGGCTTTGATTGAAAACGAAAGCCCCCTCAAAGTCACTCACAAACAAACATGATTTATCGCAAAAGTAGCGATATTTTTGATTCCCCCCCAAATCCGTTATAACGAGGAAGTTCGCGTCGTTTTTTTCTCTGGTTCTAACGCCCCAGCATTGAAACATTTTGTGACTATTCCCGCGCTTTAATCCCTTTTTTTAATCTTCCACTAGCAGATCGAAAACGGCCTCAAACCCATTTCCGAGATCAAAGTCGGTGACAAAGTCCTGTCACTTGATGAGAGAACCCAAATCACAAGCGAAGAACCCGTCATGGCCGTCATTCAAGGCGAACAGCGATATCAACTCATCAAGATAACGCTGGATTCAGGAGAATCCATAGAAGCCACCGCCGAACACCCTTTTTATATCAAGGGCAAAGGCTGGAATCCTGCCAACAGCCTGAAAGTTGGCCAAGCCTTGCAATTGCACAATGGCAGCACCGTCGTTATCAAGGAAATTGATACCAGCGTGCGCCTTGAAAAGGTGTATAATCTCACTGTGGCCAATACCCATAATTACTTTGTGGGTGAAGATGGGGTGTTGGTGCATAATGCCTCAAAAGGGACCAAAGGAAAATGTTTTAGAGGTGGAAAGAAAAAAAATAGGGATAACTGGTACGGATATAATGACAAAGATTTCCAGAATTGGTGGCATCGGGAAGGAAAGGGAGACTTCAATGATGGTATGGATATTGAAGATGCTGCTAATGCATCGGGAAGCATTTGATTACTGGGATTCTATCGGTAAACCCAAAGTGAAATAGTCGTCATTTTTGTGGCTAGGCCTACTATTCACTCTAGGTTCTGTTGACATTTCACGATAAGTCATTGATTTCTCCTCAAGTTGATATTTTTATAACCAATTGAAAAATAGCGTTTTTTTGACAAATGTCAACCGAACATAGTGTTCCTAAATCAATCGTAAAATATTTCCTACCCTGGAGTTGATTTTGTTTTTAGGTGAATTGAGTGAATTTTACGAATCAATTAGGATCGCTATCTTTGGTAGAGGGTTAAATTTTAATGGGTATGAATTTGTAGTTAATAATTCATACCCATTATTTTAACCTCAACGGATTAAGCTCTATTTTGAAATCATGAGCTAAATTAGATGATGAACAAATTGTTAATACGAAAATTGCAAGAAGCTGTAGAAATAAAAAGTGAAATAGCGATAAAAGAGCAGGTTCAAAAAATTGGGGTGGAAAAAGTAGTTGAGGCGGTACCCTATTTGATAGCATTGCTCAAGAAAACAGATAATTGTAAGTTGAGGAATATCATTGCATTAGCATTATCTGATATAGGAGATCAGAGGGCTTTAGAACCTTTGATGGCCTTAATTAAATCAAAAAAAACAGAGAGATGTAGGGGAACATTAGTGTATGCTTTGCAGTCTTTAGATTGTGCCTCCGTTTTAGTTGATTTGGTTGATTTGGTTATTAACGGTGGGTTTGAGGTAAGTTGTGAAGCTTTTAATGCTATTGAGTCGATAAAATCACCGTATTTATCAAAAGATGTTCAACTTGGTTGTCAAAAAATTGAAATGGCTATAAACAGCTACCCCTCTTTTGAGCCTGATCAAATTGAGAGATTAAATTTGTTAAAACATTTATTAGACTCAACATAAGTAAAGGTTTTTAGTTCCAACGTTTCAGCGTTGGCGCCTATTTGCAGGACTATATTTTTAATATATAGCGTTAAATTTAACAGAAAGTCAATGAAAATTTGGTATTTTCTGATTGATGGCGAGATTAGGGATGTTGAGACAATTCCAAACTCATATAAAGGTATGAGGTTTATTACTAGCTTCTTGACCCATTCGACAAACTTTGAATATGCCTGGGAGACGTTGTATTCTTGTGCTAATGAGATGGGAATTAGAATTGTCAATATTGAACAGAATTATGGTTTAGATAGTGTTTCGTTGGATGAAGATGATCCAGATAACGCTATTTGGTTCGAGTTTATTCAAAGACTAAAGGATAGTGAATCCGATGGCGTTTTTGATGACCTGCATACATATCCTTTGGATGATGCGCCTGATTAATAAATATCCAGATAGATCAGGTTAGCCATGTAGGCTGGACAAACATAACCACTCATTTTTTTGGAAAATGTGGTTTGTAAGCCGCTTCATCAAGTGTTTTTCGGGCTCCAACGCTGAAGCGTTGGAGCCTTTTTTTTATTTCTCTTCATCCAGAAAATGGTTGATTGATCCAAACGCAAATCGGTGTTGATTAATTGACATACCAATAAAATGGTGATTGGCCTGTATTATTATACTCAGCACGGGAACAAACTTTCAGGCAAAAGTTCGCTCCGCGAACTTTTGCCTGAAAAACTTTTCTAATGAGGCTAATGGGCAAAAAAAAGACTTTGCCACCCGACATAAAAGTTAAAATTGTGCCCGCGTGCAGTATAATATATCACTGCTGTAATCTATTTTTTTCTATAGAGTTGCCCGAGTATAATCAATCTTTTTGAATTATGGTAAAACTCATTTATGGACAAGTCTAATATTACCTAAAAATGGCAATTAGTTTTATTTTAATTTTATTAATCAAATAGTTAATTTTGTTTTAACCTCACCATTTGATGAATAAAAATAAAACGGAATAATTTCATATTATGAAATAAATTCAATATGTTAGTTGAAATTATAAACCTGTTATTTGCCATTTTTAGGTGGTATTTAATGAGGAGGTACTTGCAAAACTCTAACGTGAAATTATAAATCAACAAGTTACGAGTACCTAATGGCAAGTAAGTTATTGATTGTTCGTTTATGCCCAAGAATTTTGCAAGAGGCTCATAAGAAAGTACAGCGTATCATAGCAATTATGAAAAATAAACATAAGAAACTTAGTCAAAAAACGACTACAGAATTTGAAACTCTTTTTAAGCAAGCTAAACGTTTATATCGTTTGCAACGCTATGAAAAAACTCTAGCTAAATTAGATGACGCGATACAAATTGAATCTAATTGTTTGGAAGCATTTCTTTATCAAAGTAATGTCCTAATAGCGTTAGGGCGTTATGAAGAGGCATTAGCAAGCTCTGATAGAGCTATTCAACTTGAAATTGATAATCCTGATGTTTGGTATAATCGTGGTATCATATTAAAACACCTTAATTTTTTTGAAGAGTCTTTAATGAGTTATGATAAGGCGATTGAGTTGAAACCCGATTTTTATGAAGCTTGGTATAACAAGAGTACCTTGCTTAACCAATTAGAACAGCATGAAGAGGCCCTAGTCTGTTGTGAAAAGGTTATTCAAATAGCTCCTGACAAATATATTCACTGGTACCTTCATGGACTCTTACTCAACTTCTTAAACCGTTATGAAGAAGCAATAGCGAGTTTTGATAAAACCACTCTACTTAATCCTAAGCATGTTGCAGCTTCTTGGGAACGTGCCAAAGCTTTAGCTAAATTAGGTAGTTTAGAAGAAGCCGCTGCCATTTTTGCAGAATTAATGGAAACTAATCCTAGCTTACTGGAAAAACAACTACACGTTTTTTCTGAAGATCGTTCATTTTTAGAAAACCCTGAACGAGACAAATTATTTAAAATTCTTTCTGAATATCTGGCTTCAAAGGAACAAAATACACAGTGAACGTAGCATTCATCATTATGCTGAACTTTTTAAGTAGTTGATTTTGTCATTAAAAATAGTATTGTATTTAGCCACCTTGTTTACTTAAACGGCAAAACGATCACATTTGAAGCGGGGAAAACGGTCACTTTTGAGAGTGAAATGCGTGGTGGGGGCCTATGTACAGGACAAAAAAATATAAATATAGGGTGCAATTAAAATTAGTCAAATTCTTGAACATTTGAAAAATGCACTTGATAAAGAGAATACAGCCGCAGCGTCTTCAAGTCTCACGAATGCCATTTATGAAATTGAAAACGATCTCACGTAAATTAGACTTATCCCTTTATAAGCTAATTTATTGATGAACGTATACCGTCTTTCAACAAATTACGGGATGAAGGGACAAGTCTATTGATAAACCGGTTTGCAAATGAAGATTTCTTGGATTTGGGTACCACTATTTTCTGTGGGGCCATTTTGTTTTGGTGAAACGATTTTTC
>QNEL01000490.1 GCA_003645185.1 Candidatus Parabeggiatoa sp. nov. 3 | reverse complement strand
TTTAAAATTGAACAATTGAACACTCATTTCACCCATATTGACATCTAAAACTGAACAACGGGACATTCAAAAATATTTAACAAAATCAACTACTTATTTTTATTCTTTTTTCTTACATAACAGGAATCGTCATGTCAGAATATCTACTTATTTTTATTAGTACTGTTCTCGTCAATAATTTTGTTCTCGTGAAATTTTTGGGATTGTGCCCATTTATGAGCGTTTCAAGCAAATTGGAAACGGCTATAGGTATGGGGTTGGCTACGACTTTTGTGCTGACATTATCCTCGGTGAGCAGTTATTTGGTTAATGAGTATCTCTTGATGCCTTTGGATTTAGAATTTTTACGCACCCTCACTTTTATTTTAGTCATTGCTGTCATCGTGCAATTCACGGAGATGGTGGTACATAAAACCAGTCCATTGTTGTATCAAGTCTTGGGCATTTTTTTGCCGCTGATCACCACAAATTGTGCCGTGTTAGGTGTGGCTTTATTAAATGTACAAGAAAAACATGGCTTTATAGAATCGGCTGTTTATGGCTTTGGCGCGGCTATCGGTTTTTCATTGGTATTAGTTTTATTTGGGGCCTTGCGTGAGCGCATTGCTGTTGCGGATGTGCCTATCGTTTTTAAAGGGGCACCGATTACATTTATAACAGCAGGTATTATGTCAATGGCATTTATGGGCTTTGCGGGGTTAGTAAAACTATGATAGGGATAACAACGGTTAGTGTATTGGGTATACTCGCTGCTTTATTTGGTTTATTACTGGGTTATACTGCCGTGCGTTTTAAAGTCGAAGGCGATCCGATAGTCGAAAAAATTGACGCTATTTTACCACAACAGCAATGTGGAAAATGTGGTCATCCAGGTTGTCAAGCTTATGCCGAAGCGATTGTCAACGGCGATGCCGAGATTAATCAATGTCCGCCGGGGGGCGAGGTGGTGATATTGGCTTTAGCGGATTTATTAGATCGTGAGCCGATATCATTAGATGTTGAGCATGGTGTGGAAATGCCGATAATGTTAGCAGTCATTGAAGAAACGAGTTGTATTGGTTGTACGTTGTGTATACAAGCCTGTCCAGTTGATGCCATTTTAGGTGCCCCCAAACAAATGCACACCGTGATTGCACAAGAATGCACCGGCTGTGAACTGTGTGTCGCGCCTTGCCCAGTCGATTGTATTTCAATGGTGGCCGTACCAGAAACCGTAAAAACTTGGAAATGGCCTTATCCAATTAAATCCAAAAGGCTTCCATCTCCCCAACCCTCTTTTTCAAACTAATTTTTACTCATAAATTTTATGGGTTAAATGTTTTCAATTATACCCACCATAAATTGCGCGATTTTTCAAATCGCGTTTTTTCCCTTTAACAAAAGAACAAAAGGGGATATTGGAGATTTTTCTCTGTAGGGGCGAACCTACGTGTTCGCCCCTACATCAAATCGTATTGTAGGGGCGAACCTACGTGTTCGCCCTGTGAAATTCTTTACCTCTAAACATTCAATATTTTCAATCACATACCAACTATAAAGTCAATTTCACGCTGAAGTTTCGCTTCGCGAAACTTCAGCGTGAAAATGAGTTTTCCTTTGGTGTACTGATAGTGCTGTAATGTGGGCTCATAAAATTATCAGTAGTTTGAATACAAATAAAAGCAAAATCAATTTCGCGAAGAAAATCGGGCAGCAAAATAACAGGCATTCCAATCAATCGGCCCACAAAATCAATTTGGTACGAAAATCGAGCCGCAAAATCAATTTGGTTTGAAAATCGAGCCGCAAAATCAATTTGGTTTGAAAATCGGGCCGCAAAATCAATTTGGTTTGAAAATCGGGCCGCAAAATCAATTTGGTACGAAAATCGGGCCGCAAAATCAATTTTGTTTGAAAATCGGGGCTTCAAGATTTATTGATATGACTTTTTTTTAATGCGCTTTTTCGATCTACTGATTATAGGAAATAGAACGCTTTATACTTAGCGCGGTAACAAACTTTTGCCTGAAAAACTTTTTAACGAGGATGGTGGGCAACAAAAACCCGTTACCCACCATTTCACGCGCTTTGTTTCGCGGAGCGAAACAAAGCGCGTGAAATACATAAAAGTTTAATTTAGCTTATAGCATTACTATCGGTGTACCAATCAGTCGATAACTGATAACTGATAACTGATAACTGATTTTCACGCAAATGTTTTTGCGCGCAAAAACTTTTGCGTGAAACTGATAACTGATAACTGATATGACGCACTTATGGGAATTTCATGGTGGCATTGAGCCTTTAGGGCATAAGAGTTTGTCTAATCAAACCCCTATAGTACAAGCCAAGATTCCGCCATTTTTAGTTTTACCTTTGTTACAAAATATCGGAGAACCTGCTCAACCGATAGTGCAAATTGGGGATAAAGTGCTTAAAGGGCAAATCATTGCACATTGCCATGCTTATGATTGTAGCTTGTTGATGAGTGTGCCTGTTCATGCTTCTAGTTCTGGCACTGTCAAAGCCATCGAATCCCGTGCAGTGCCACATCCATCAGGATTGATGGCACCGTGTATTGTTATTGAAACGGATGGACAAGATACTTGGGCTGAACACACAGCACTGACTGATTACAAAACACTATCACCTGAAGTCGTGCGTGATCACATTGCAAAAGCAGGAATAGTAGGTTTAGGTGGCGCGGGTTTTCCGGCCCATATCAAATTAAAGCCTGACAGTATAGACACCTTAATTATTAATGGGGCTGAATGTGAACCCTATATCACTTGTGATGATCGTTTGATGCGTGAGCATGCTCACGATATTATTGCGGGGGCACAAATCATCGGACATGTGTTAGGCGGTACGAAACGTTGTGTGATAGCCGTGGAAAATAATAAACCGGTTGCTTATCAAGCGTTATTAGAAGCCGTAGACGGATGGGTGGAAGTGGTGAAAGTGCCTACGCTCTATCCAATGGGCGGTGAAAAACAATTAATACAAGTCTTAACGGGCAATGAAGTCGGACGTGCCCAGTTACCTGCGAGTATTGGGATTGTGGTGCATAATGTAGAAACGACGAGAGCCGTCTATCGGGCTGTGCAACTTGGGCAACCTTTAGTGTCACGAGTGATTACGGTTACTGGCACAGGTGTCGAAAAACCACAAAATTTAGAGGCTTTATTTGGCACACCTATGCAGGCGCTTCTTGAGCAATGCGGATATCAATCCGACATTCAGAGATTGATTATGGGCGGGCCGATGATGGGATTTGCTTTGCCTAATGACAAGATGCCGATTATTAAAACGACAAATTGTTTAATTGTTTCTCGTGCCATTGAACCGAAGCCTTTAGCTAAGCCTTGTATACGTTGTGGCGCTTGTGCCAATGTCTGCCCCATCAATTTGCTGCCCCAACAGCTTTATTGGTACAGCAAAGCTAAGGATTTAAAAAAAGCACAAGATTATCATCTATTTGATTGCATTGACTGTGGTTGTTGCAGTTATGTGTGTCCAAGTCATATTCCTTTAGTCAGTTATTTCCGTTATGCTAAGGCAGAAATTCGTGCGACTGAGCGTGATCGTAAAACAGCGGAACTTGCCAAACAGCGATATGAATTTAAAAAATTCCGTTTAGATCGTTCTAAAAAAGAACGGGCAGAACGTCATAAAAAAGCCGTTTCTGATAAAAGTAAACAAGCTGAGATTCAGGCGGCTGTAGAAAGAGTTAAAGCTAAAAAAGCACAATCGGAAAAGCCAACAGCCAACAGCTAAAGCAGTTGTCTAAAAGCTCAAGTCAGGTGGTGGTGACTAACCAAATGGAGACAGAATAGCCCCAGGTTCCACCTCAATGCCACCTTCGTTAAGGGCTTTCGCGGTGGTCTGCCCCTACAAAACCCCACGTCATGACGGGGTTGTAGGGGCGAACCTGCGTGTTCGCCCAGGGCAGACACGCAGGTCTGCCCCTACCTTAATGGCATTGAGGTGGAACCTGGGGTTCCCAAAAAGTCTCAATGGTGGCGGGGTTTTCTGTGAATGAGAGCATTTATAAAATTTCTTAAAATTCTTATGGTTAGAGTTTTCAACAAAAAAAACTTTTGCATCAATTGGTGGACAGTATAATTTGCCAGAAAAGGTGAAACGTTATGTTAACAATTACTCCAAAACACAAAGCCATTCGCGCATACTATCAAGAATTAAATGATTTCAACGAGTTAGAGCAAACTCATGAAGGCACAGTTAAAATCGCTTTTCAACATCTGCTAGAAGCGTGTGCGAAACAATGCCACTGGGTATTAATACAAGAACAAACTTTAAAGCGTAGTCATAATAAACGGATTCGCTTAGACGGTGTCTTGTTTGATAGTTCTCATTTGGTGCGAGGCTATTGGGAAGCAAAAGATGTTCAAGATGATTTGTCTTTCGAGGTAGAGAAAAAACGTTACCAAGATGATTATCCTCAAGACAATATCATTTTTCAAACGCCCGAACGAGCGATTTTAATCCAAAATGGGCGCGAAATATCAGACGTGTCTTTGAACGAACCTTTGAATCTGGTTCAGGTTATCAATACCTTTTTTAATTTTAAACGGCCTGAATATGAACACTGGGGTGCAGCGGCAGATGAGTTTAAAACGCGCGTACCAAAGTTAGCACAAAAAGTTCTGGCGTTAATTCAAA
Organism: Candidatus Parabeggiatoa sp. nov. 3; assembly: GCA_003645185.1. Taxonomy (GTDB): domain Bacteria; phylum Pseudomonadota; class Gammaproteobacteria; order Beggiatoales; family Beggiatoaceae; genus Parabeggiatoa. Next base: position 1,030 of record QNEL01000490.1, on the reverse strand, counting down.
AAGCACGTTCTGATGATCACGATTTTAAAACGGCTTTTAACCGTTTTGCCAACCAGTGCCGTCAAGCTATCAATCCTAATCTGGCTGATGCGGCTCTGGAAGAAATGCTGATTCAACATCTGTTGACGGAACGTATTTTCCGCCGCATTTTCAATCATCCCGATTTTGCTAAACGCAATATCATTGCGCGTGAAATTGAAAACGTGATTGATAAACTCACGGCTCAAGCGTTTAACCGCGATGCCTTTTTTGAAGAACTCAAATATTTTTATAAAGCTTTAGAAGAGGTTGCGGCTACCATTGATGAATATCGCTATAAGCAACATTTTTTAAACACGGTTTATGAGCGATTCTTTCAAGGTTTTTCGGTTAAAGTAGCTGATACGCACGGAATTGTTTATACGCCGCAAGCGATTGTGGATTTTATGGTGAAATCGGTTGATGAAATTCTGCAACAAGAATTTGGTAAATCATTAGGCAGTAAGGGCGTACATATTATTGATCCGTTTGTCGGTACGGGCAATTTTATGGTTCGCATCATGCGCGAAATAGCGGCCAAAAGCCGTTTAGATTTAAATCAGAAGTATCAAAATGAACTGCATTGCAATGAAATCATGTTGTTGCCGTATTACATCGCGAGTATGAATATAGAGTATGAATACTTGGAATTGATGGGCCAATATCAAGCTTATGAGGGGATTTGTTTAGCGGATACGTTTGAATTAGCGGAAGAAAAACAAATCGATCTGTTTGTACCAGCGAATACTGAGCGTGTCAAAAAACAACAAGAGACTGATTTTTTTGTGATTATTGGGAATCCACCGTATAATGCTTGGCAACTCAATGAAAATGACAATAACAAAAATCGTCAATATCAAACAATTGATAGGCGTATCAAGGAAACCTATGTCTTCGATTCCAAAGCGACTAACAAAAATGCGTTATTTGATCCTTATGTGAAAGCGATTCGCTGGGCAACGGATCGAATTGATAGCGAAGGTATTGTGGCCTTTGTCACGAATAACGGATT
>QNEL01000489.1 GCA_003645185.1 Candidatus Parabeggiatoa sp. nov. 3 | reverse complement strand
TAAACAGGTATTTTGGGCAACCACAAGGGATTGCCCCTACGGGTACGGTTGTAGGGGCAATCCCTTGTGGTTGCCCCGGTTGCTTCTATTAAAATACCTGAAAATTTATGGTTCAGTACTTATTTGCGTTCTTTTGCGTCTCTTTTTCAGGCAAAAGTTTTGCGCGCAAAGCTTTTGCGTGAAAAGTTATTTTTTTGATTTACCCCAAAAAAAACGGCGGGTTGCACTGACGTTCAACCCACCGTTTGATCAATAATAAACGACTGACTTACTTACCAAGCATGATTCGCTTTAAAATCTTCTAAAGCGGCTTTGAAACCATCAGCAATCTCTGTGGTGTAGTCGCCTGTTTCATTGACTTTTTTCAGCAACTCGCCATGATTCGCTCTCATGTAAGTGTGTAAAGCGTGTTCAAAATCAACAACTTTTTTCACTTCGACATCGTCTAAATAGCCTTCATTAGCAGCATACAGAGAAATAGCCATTTCTGCTACTGTCAACGGTAGATACTGCTTTTGCTTCATCAACTCGGTTACCCGTTGCCCACGTTCAATCTGTTTACGGGTGTTTTCGTCTAAGTCTGAAGCAAATTGGGCAAAGGCAGCTAATTCACGGTATTGGGCTAAGTCTAAACGGACGCCACCTCCGAGCTTTTTAATGATCTTCGTTTGCGCGGCACCACCGACACGCGATACCGATAAACCGGCATTGATCGCGGGGCGAATATTCGCGTTAAACAAGTCTGTTTCTAAGAAAATTTGCCCGTCTGTAATCGAGATCACGTTGGTGGGTACGAAGGCCGATACGTCACCCGCTTGGGTTTCAATAATCGGTAAGGCCGTTAAGGAACCTGTCTTGCCTTTCACTTCACCGTTCGTGAGTTTTTCAATGTAGTCCGAATTGAGACGCGAAGCGCGTTCCAATAAACGGGAGTGTAAGTAAAACACATCCCCTGGATAGGCCTCACGCCCTGGTGGCCTACGTAATAATAACGAGACTTGACGATAGGCCCAGGCCTGTTTAGTCAAGTCGTCATAGATTATTAAGGCATCTTCGCCGCGATCACGGAAATATTCTCCCATTGAGCAGCCGGCGTAAGGGGCTATAAACTGTAAAGAGGCGGCGTCGGAAGCATTCGCTGCGACAATGATGGTGTGTTCCATCGCGCCGTATTCTTCTAGTTTATGCACTACGTTGGCAACTGATGAAGCTTTTTGACCGATTGCAACGTAAATACATTTAATGCCCGTGTCTTTTTGGTTAATGATCGTGTCAAGCGCCAAGGCGGTTTTGCCGGTTTGACGGTCGCCGATAATTAATTCACGTTGTCCACGTCCAATCGGTACCATGGAGTCAATGGCCTTTAAACCCGTTTGTACCGGTTGATTCACAGATTGACGACTGATGACTCCTGGGGCAATGCGTTCTATAGGTAAACGGTGTTCAGTATGCACGGGGCCTTTGCCGTCAATCGGTTCCCCTAAGGGGTTGATGACACGGCCTAAGAGTGCTTCACCGACGGGTACTTCCAGAATACGGCCTGTACATTTGACTTTATCACCTTCCGTGAGGTGTTCGTAAGCCCCTAATACCACGCCACCGACGGAATCGCGTTCAAGGTTGAGCGCCAAACCAAAGGTTTGGCCAGGAAATTCTAACATTTCACCTTGCACGGCACTCGCTAGGCCGTGAATACGAACTATACCATCAGTAATGCTGACGATGCTGCCTTCACTACGTGATTCAGTATCCAAATCATAACTTTGGATTTTAAGTTTTATTAGTTCGCTTATTTCAGAGGGATTTATTTGCTGCATTTACATTTCTCTCGCTTTAACAGCGCAACTCGAAAGCTAATCGTTGGAGATGTCCCTTAATAGAGAGATCAATAACGTCATCGCCGGTACGAATTAACCAACCGCCCAGCAGGGATTTGTCAATATACGTTGTGATGTCAATGGCTTTACCCAAACGTTTTTGTAAAATCGTTTCGATTTCTTGTTGCTGCTCAGGTTCAACCGGATAGGCAGAGGCAATCTCCACTTGAAGATACCCCTGATGTTGCGCTTTTAGTCGTTCATATTGAAGCGCGATTTGTGGTGTTACCGGTAATCTATGGTTGTCTATCAGCATTTTAACTAAGTTTTGACCTAGTGTACTGAAATAGTCGTTACCGATATCAAGCAAGATGCGTGTTAAGGTGTGCTTACCGATTTCTGGATTCGCAATCACCTTGGCCATGCTGGGTTCTTCAATGACTGTCGATAAGAAACTTAAGTTATTTGACCATTCATCAAAGTTGCCCGTTTCAAGGGCCAATTCAAATACCGCTTCTGCATAAGGCCGTGCTAAGGTTGCAAATTCTGCCATATCAGTTATCAGTTATCAGTTATCAGTTATCAGCGGTTGGCTAAGACGTATTTAATTAAAAGAGGGCGAACACGCCATTAAAAGAGGGCGAACACGCCATTAAAAGAGGGCGAACACGCCATTAAAAGAGGGCGAACACGCCATTAAAAGAGGGCGAACACGCAGGTTCGCCCCTACTTTCAATTATCAAAGTTTTACCATCATTTTCTTGATGACTTCATTATGAGCTTGTGTATCTACTTCACGCTCTAAAACTTTTTCTGCGGTGGCTAATACCAAATTCCCAAAATGCCGACGCAAATCTTCTCTGGCACGGTTGCTTTCTTGCTCTATTTCTGCAATGGCAGATGTCAATTGACGCTGTCCTTCAATTCGTGCCTCTTCCTTGGCTTCTTCGATGATTTCGTTGGCGCGTTGCCCGGCCGCCGCTACAATATCTGCCGAATCTTGTTTGGCTTCACGTAAACGAGCCGCCGCTCGTTGTTTGGCTAATTCTAAATCATGTTGACCCCGATCTGCCGCTGCTAAGCCTTCAGCAATGCGGGCCTGGCGGCCTGCCATCATTTCGGTCATTGGGCCCCATAAAAATCGCCAAACAAACATGACTAGCACGACAAAAGTGAGAATTTGTCCAAAAAGAGTGGCTGTTATACTCACGTCTACCCCCGGTGATGGGATGTGAAAAATAAAAAATGATTGGTTTTCAGTTTTCAGTTATCAACACTTTGATATTGGATAAACAAGAATGTCATTTGGTTTTAACGTTTTGTCAAAAAACGCTTAACTGAAAAAGGTTCCGAGTTAATGATTCGTTTAACCACCAATGGTTTTAAGAGCCGCTTCTGCTGCTCCCAAAAACGGGTTGGCGAAAATGAACCACATCGAAATACCCAACACGATAAACGGAAAGGCTTCCATTAAACCGCCGGTAAACAACATTTGCACCATCAATAGGGGCCTCATTTCGGGTTGTCTAGCAATGCCTTCTAAATACTTGGAACAAATCAATGCCCAACCCAGTGCCGAAGCAAATCCGGCAGCGGCAAGCATAATACCGACAATTAAGGCGGTAGACGCATACAGTTCGGTAATCATTTCTGGGGTCATCCAAAAGTCTCCTTGTTTAATTAATAATAATAAAGTGAAAAGAATGAAAATGGGTGATCTTGATTAGATTTTCAGGTCAATAATTTCACAAGGGCAGACACGTAGGTCAACCCCTACAAAACATAGCAAAATGACGGTTTTGTAGGGGCAAACCTGCGTGTTCGCCCTTGCGGGAAATTATTTTTCTGAACATCTAAAATATCTTTAAACACCCTGATGTTGCACTACCTGTGATTGTCATTAAATCAATGCCCTTCCTCCATGGATTGATGGGCAAGACTTAAATAGACAATCGTCAGTAGCATAAATATAAAAGCTTGTAATGTGATGATCAGAATGTGGAAAATGGCCCATGTGCCGCCAGGTAGCCATTGAATCCACCAAGGTAATAAGGCTATTAAGATGAAAATCAACTCGCCTGCAAACATATTACCAAATAAACGTAGTCCCATGCTGGCCGGTTTAGCTAATTCCTCAACTGTCGTCATCACAATATTAACGGGCATTAACAGGATTTTCGCAACGATATTGTTGGCAGAAAACGGGTGAAATAAAAACATTTTAATAAAACCCAGGCCGCCTTTGATTTTGATATTGTAAAAAATAATCAGCGCAAAGACGCTACCGGCAAGCGCCAAAGGCGTATCCAAATTCGCCGTCGGTACGACTTTTAGGTAGTGAATCCCTGCCGCATTGGCCACCCAAGGTAATAAGTCTACCGGCAACAAATCCATCGTATTCATCAAAAATATCCACACAAAAAGTGTGAAGGCTAAAGGCCCAATCAGGGGATTATAACCGACAAAAGCATCTTTGACTTGTCTTTCAACAAATTCCAGTATAATTTCAAGGAAATTTTGTAGGCCGGTTGGATTATCTGGATCCAAATTATCCCCCACTTTTTTAGCGGCCCATCCTACTAAGAAGGCGAGGCCTGCCGCAAACAGGAAAGTATCAATATGGAATGTCCAAAAACCTTCTCCGACAGATAAGTTAGTCAAGTGATGTTGAATATACTCAACCGCACTCGGCCCACTTGTTACCACTTCGTGAGATTCTGCCACGCTTAAACTCCGTTTTGAAATGAATGATAATTCGTTATTGGCTAATAGACAATAGCAAATAATCAATAAATTAAATAAATAAGTTATCAAAACAACTGGCAATTTGCAATTACCCATGACGATTAAAGAGATATCCAACATGGGCAATGGCAAATGCGACTAATAAAGGCACGGGCGGCAAACCAAGCCATCCCATGCCGACAATAAAAAAGCTTAATGTAAAAACAAACCGTTGTACAGCGGCCAAATAAAATATTTTAACCTCTTGGCCTGGTGCAATTTTCGCAATTTCAGCGGCTGCCCGTAGGCGACGATGCGTCATCCAAACATTAAACATCACGATACAGCCGCCATATAAAGCGGCTTGCGCTGCAAATTGTCCTTGATAAATGTAAAACGCCCACGCCACTGCCGCTACTAAAAGCGATTGCACCGCGAGCATTTTAGATGCGCCCGTATCGGGTGTTATTTGCCCACCAGGCGGTTCAATACTCATTATCAGTTATCAGTTATCAGTTATCAGTTTCAGGCAAAAGTTTCGCGGAGCGAAACTTTTGCCTGAAAATCAGTTATTAATTTATTGTATTAAATGTAGGGTGGGTAGGCGGGGGCCGATCTATTAGAATTTAAGCCCCTTCACTTTCCCCCCGCCTGCCCACCATTAATTATCAGTTATCAATAAATAAACATGATAATGAGTGTATTTTGCACAGCGAGGAGAGACATTCTAACCGATGCTAGGTTTTGTTATCAATAAATTTTTATTTATCAACACTTCAAAACACTAAAAACGTTGTAGGGCTCCCTACGTCTTTTTAAAGCCCACTATCTTCGTCTGGGCATAGCTATAAACTTTTTATAATTTCACGCGCGTGAAATGTGAAATCGATTTGATGGGCAATAAAAACACGTAGGGAGCCCTACAATTCCCACAGGCTCATTTAAACCAAAAAGGTTAAGTTTATCACCTCCTTACCACCGAACAGTTTTATCTAACTCATTGTATGTAGAGACGCGATGCCTCGCGTCTCTGGTTTGCTAAGTACTGAACCATAAATTTTCAGGTATTTTAATAGAAGCAATCGGGGCAACCACAAGGGATTGCCCCTACAACCGTACCCGTAGGGGCAATCCAGGGCGAATGCCCAAAATACCTGTTTAT
>QNEL01000488.1 GCA_003645185.1 Candidatus Parabeggiatoa sp. nov. 3 | reverse complement strand
GGTAATTGGATTTCAATTATAGATAAGTGGTTCCCTTCTTCTAAAACCTGTTCCAATTGTGGTGATAAGAAAGAACTTTTCAAGCTGTCAGAACGTGTCTATCATTGCGAGACTTGTGGTTATAAAATGGATCGTGATTTGAACGCGGCCATCAATATTGAACGAGAAGGCATACGTCTTCTTGCCTAAATAAGTTCCTTTATAAATACCGGGGGCTAACCGGGAATTAACGCACGGGGACAAGACGGCTCTGTTGCAATAAAAACTTCTGGTAACAACCAGCTTGGATGAATCGTGAACTAAGCCGTGATCACATTTGCTCACATTTTAAATAGCAGAAGACATTAATATTCACTCACTTCGTCAACGGGCTTGGCCAAGAAGGAGCGGTACGACTTATGATCCTTTGTGATACTGACATTCTCATTGAGTTTTACAAAAACAATCCACACATTTTCGAGGAACTTCGTTATATTCAGCCTCATAACCTTGCTATTAGTGTAGTGACTCAGGCCGAATTGTATTTTGGGGCCTTGAACAAAATTGAACTCGAAAAAATCAAACGGCATCTCTCAGGCATTTCGTGTATTCCAGTTGATAGAGCCACTTCACAACAATGGTTATTGAACTAATGGAAACTTATGCTTTGAGTCATAAGTTGAGTATTCCAGATGCGATAATTGCTGCAACTGCCTTGGTTCATCATAAGGAATTATATACACGGAATATAAAGGACTTTCGTTTTATTACTGACATACAACTTTACCAAACAGTCACCTACTAAATATTCGCGAAGCATACTAAAAGCAATTAAAAAAGAAATAAACGCGCTTTGACGCTAAAGACGCTAAAGACGCTGTCAAAATAAATCGAAGCGTCTCTTGCGTCTCTTGCGTCTCTTGCGTCTCTTGCGTTTGCCAATAAAATTGACATTAAACCAGAATTAATATTAACAACTCATCAGCCCGCTTTTGTGAAAATTTTTGGAGAAAATAGCACCCGAATATTAACGGCATTTTAAACATTAAAGATTCCTCATCAACCTTGTACTCATCATCAATATCACAAATGCAACCTCTTAAAATCAGATTAAAAGCTTATCATATCGGCCTGTACTACGCTTGGAAAAAATACTTTAGTGGTATTATTGAGCAGGTTGAGATTTCAGAAGGGGATATACTCGCCGAAACTGCAGATGCGATTGTGAGTCCCGCTAATAGTTTTGGCTATATGGATGGCGGATTAGATTTAAAATATAGCCAACATTTTGGTTGGCAGCTTGAACGAAAACTGCGGACACGACTTGAACAAGATTATTATGGCGAAATACCGGTAGGACAAGCTATTATTGTAGAAACCGATCACCCTGATATACCCTACCTGATCAGTGCGCCTACAATGCGCGTACCGATGAATATCGCCAATACGGTTAATGCTTATCTGGCCTTTAAAGCGGTACTTCAGGCTGTAGAGCGTCATAATCAACAAGCTTCTAACCCAATCAACAGTATTTTGTGTCCAGGTTTAGGAACGGGTGAGGGCCGTATGCCGCACGAACGCTGTGCCCGACAAATGTATCAAGCTTATGTCACTTGTGCATTAGGGCAAATTGAGAAAATGGGCGGATTAGCAAAAGCCGTTGAAAATCATATCGCATTAATCAAATAAATTGGTTATTTTTTAAAAACGAACCAAAAGGCAGAACAGCCAAACAAAAAGGCAGAACAGCCGAACAAAAAGGCAGAACAAAAAGGGCGAACACGTAGGTTCGCCCCTACATTATACTGTCCACCATTTAGCGTAGCAGACCGAAGGTTCACGCAAAAGTTTTTGCGCTTTTGGCGCTAGAAATCTCGCTAGAGATAGGTTTAGTCACCTTTAGGTGACTTGAGCTTTTAGACAACTGCTTTAGCTGTTGGCTGTCTGTCTGTTGGCTGTTCTTTAGCTGTTGGCTGTTCTTTAGCAGTTGGCTATCAATAAGAGGATTTATAATCTATGGAACCACAATGGCTTCAATGGGCAAAACGATTACAAGCAATGGCTCAAAATGGGTTAACCTTTGCTGAAAACCCTTTTGAAATTGAAAGATATGAGGCTATCCAAGAGATAGCCTTAGAAATGATGGCCGAAGGGGCACAAACCGATATCACACAACTGCGTGATATTTTCTTAGCTGATGTGGGTTATGCCACACCAAAGGTTGATGTTCGTGGCGTGGTTTTTCGTGATGATGCCTTATTATTAGTCAAAGAGCGTCGTGATGGCGGTTGGACATTGCCAGGCGGTTGGGCTGATATTGGCGATTCTCCTAGCGATGCGGTAGTGCGTGAAATAGACGAAGAATCGGGTTATAAAACGCGCGTTATCAAACTCCTAGCCGTTTATGATCGTAACAAACATAATTATTACGTGCCCTCTCCACACCATATTTATAAACTGTTTTTTCAGTGTGAAGTGTTATCGGGTAGCGCGACAACCAGTATAGAAACTGAAGACGTCGCGTTTTTCCCAGAACACGATATACCAAAACAACTCTCATTAGGGCGAACGACACAGGCACAAATAAAACGCATGTTTGAGCATTATCGAAATCCGGATTTTCAAACAGATTACGATTAATGGCAAGCGATAGGGTGGGCTTTGATAAACCCGTTACCCATCCGACATGATTACGATTAATGGTGGGCAAGGGCGCATTCCCAAAAAAAGGGTCATTATCAATCTTGGCGATCCGCAAAATAAATTTGGAACGAAAAGCGGGCCGCAAAATAAATTTGGAACGAAAAGCGGGCCGCAAAATAAATTTGGAACGAAAAGCGGGCCGCAAAATAAATTTGGAACGAAAAGCGGGCCGCAAAATAACATGCATTCCAAGCGGGCCTTCAAAATTTATCTTGATGACCCTTTTTTTAGGAATGCGCCCGGTGGGCTTTGATAAACCCGTTACCCATCCTACATCAAGAGCGATATGAGCATTTTTCCGACATTTAAAGCATTTATTAAGGATATGTTAATCACGTTTATTATTATACTTGTCTTAATAGGCGGCTTATGGTTTTATACTATTCGTATGCCTCATGTTTCATTTAAGGGTGAGGCTCCGCCACTTAACACGGTTGAAAGAGATATTTTTCAAAACGTGAAATCTCATGTCAGGTTTTTGGCGAGTGATTTACAAGGTAGAAACCATCACTCAAATAACCACTTTGCCAGCTCAAAAAATTATATTATTAACCAGTTTCATGCCTACGGATATTCCGTTTTTCTCCAAGAATATCAGCCATTTACGAAACTTTACCCTGATATTGACACTAAACGGATTGCCCAAAGCTTGGATGAGACGGATGCCAATATTGAAATTGAATTATTGGGAAAAGAGAAACCGGAAGAAATCATCATTGTGGGAGCGCATTATGACTCAATTGGTGGTTCACCGGGCGCAAATGATAATGCTTCTGGCGTTGCCGCCATTTTGGAAATAGCCCGTTTACTTCACGGCTTGACACTATCACGGACAGTGAGATTGGTTGCCTTTGTCAATGAAGAGCCCCCTTTTTTTAAAACGGAGGCGATGGGCAGTTTGGTTTACGCCAAAAGATCGGCGGCAAGGGGAGAACAGATTGTCGGCATGATTGCACTTGAAACGATTGGTTATTTCAGCGAGGAACCCGGTAGTCAACACTATCCACAGCCGTTGCGTTTTTTTTACCCTAACAAAGGTAACTTTATTGGATTTGTGGGTCATTTTTCGTCGAGTCAATTATTGCGACAAGCCATTGATATTTTTAGAAAAAATGCGACTATTCCATCAGAAGGGGCCATATTACCTGCCTTTATTCCAGGAGTAGATTGGTCAGATCATGGCTCATTTTGGAAAAACGACTATCCTGCTATTATGATCACTGATACGGCCCCTTACCGCTATCCCTATTACCACAGGGCACAAGATACGCCCGATAAAATTGATTACGAAAAAATGACTCGTGTTATCAGTGGAGTACAAAAAATTGTCGAAGTGTTAGCTAACAATGAGCAATGATCTGGGGAATGGTGGGCAACAAAAACCCGTTACCCACCCTACAAAACCGACTGGGATATTAAGGCGATAAATCGCCTACTACAAACTTTAAACCTATCTTTCATTTGAATAATTTAAACTGTCCAATGTGTGAAGAAGGGCAACTTATCCCTAATGTTTGTACAGAACAGACTCTTTATAAAGGAAAAACCTTAACTGTCGATTATGAATCTTCAACTTGTTCAACTTGTGGCTCAGAGATAGTCACGCCAATCCAAGCACATAGTAATCAAGCACATATTTTGGATGAACAAAATCCACGGCTTGCTAATCAGTCGTGAAATCAAACCTATTCGAGAATGTTTTAAATTGACACTAACGATGAAACGATTTGATAAACCATGAAAAAAAAACGACGTACTCAATCCCATCAAGAACATGATAACAGTTACAAGCAACTGTTTTCACATCCCCGGATGGTAAAAGATTTATTGCAAGGGTTTATACCCCAAAAATGGGTGACTCAGCTTGATTTTCGTACTTTAAGCAAAGTCAGTGGTCATTATGTCAGTGAAGATTTACGTGATCGTGAAGATGATATCGTCTGGAAAGTACGCCGACATTCTCAAAAGGATGAATGGTTATATATTTATTTGCTGATAGAATTTCAATCCAGTGTTGACCATTTTATGGCAGTCCGTATGATGGTTTATATCGGTTTGCTTTATCAAGATTTGATTAAGACAGAAGTGGTTTCTGGCAGTCAACTTTTACCACCGGTATTACCTTTGGTACTCTATAATGGTGAAGATCGTTGGTATGCGGTTCGTGAAATCAGTGAATTAATTACCCCGTTTCCGGCCGAATTAGAAAAACACTGCCCTCATTTAGAGTATTTAGTCATGGATGAACGCCATGATTATAGTGACGAGCAATTAAGCTCACAATCAAACAATTTAGCGGCTAACCTATTTCATTTGGAAAAAAGTCGTACCAAATCGGAGACTCAACAAGCATTAAGTTTGTTGATAAAATGGCTAAAAACGGCCCCACCAAGTTTAAGAGTCGCTTTTAAAACCTGGTTGAAACGTGTCAAATTGCCGAGACACTTACCAAAGGTGCTGTTACCGGAATTTATTGACTTACAGGAGATAGAAACGATGTTAGCTACCAGCACGGAGAATTGGTTAGAAGAATCAAAGAAGGAAGGGCGTAAAGAAGGGCTTAAAGAAGGACGTAAGGAAGGTAAAGCGCACTTTTTAATGGGTTTGTTAGAAGATAAATTTGGCCCATTGAACCATGAGATCAAAGCCACTATTTTGCGTCTAACGGAACCCCGTTTATTGGAATGTGCGAAACGTTTATGGACCGCGCAAACCCTGCAAGACGTGATCAAACCTGAAAAAACCTGAAAAACGGACAAAGGGGTTTGACACGATGATCTCGCTGTGGACGACGTTTGAGCCAGCGTAGGTGGGTAGAGGTACGATAAACCCACTATTAGAGTTGTGATGGGTTGCGCTATCGCTCAACCTATCTTACGCTTTATTTATCTCTTGAGTTAGACTAAGCTCAATGAGTTACCTTATTTGGTTCAATGTAGGGTGGGTAGCGTCTTTTTGCTGCCCACCATCTAAGCTCAATGAGTTACCTTATTTGGTTCAATGTAGGGTGGGTAGCGTCTTTTTG
>QNEL01000487.1 GCA_003645185.1 Candidatus Parabeggiatoa sp. nov. 3 | reverse complement strand
GTCAAGTTTGGTTCACTTCAATCAGTCAATAGCCCACTCATTTTGTAAGAGTATCGGCATCAATACGTGATGTTTCGTGCGCTTGTATAACCGATATAAGAATCAGGGTGCGTAACATCAGTTAAGAAGTTTTTGCGCGCAAAAACTTCTTAACTGAAATAGATTTGTTGAAACCTTCATTTTTTGTTTAACATCCTGTTGACCACTACAGTTTTTTAAAATAACAGGTTATAATAAAATGTATTCATCTTATTAAGATGAAACAAACACTTAATTTTATAGACCTATCCACAGCAAAGCTTAAAACCCCCGTTTTGAGTACAAACGAGAACATCGAGTATAAACGGGATTCAGATTGGTGGAAAATGTGCCAAAGGATGCTTGACGATAAACCAAGGCTTCTGTTGATCATTTTTGAATTAAAGAACTAAAACAAAAGTGATACTATTTTTTATTTTTTTCTTCGCAAGGTATGAACCACCTATTCCATTAATGACAACAACCATCATGGCTCCAATAGTTATTGAATAGATGTTTGTACCTAATAGCAAGATAAAACAATATGCCAATACTGGTGTTATCAAAATTAAAACGAATAATTGCTGATTTTTCTGATTCAATGTTCTTGTCTGAGATAACGTCGGAAATACTGCAAACAGGCAAAGAATTGCAACGATTAATGTGATAATTTGAAATTCTAGGCTCCCTCTATTTAAATGAGTATTGTTAGAAAAAGCCATAAATAAAAATAAAAAACCCATAGCAATTTGTAAATGGATACGCTCAAATTGGTAGTATACGACTAATATCCAATAGCACACGAGAGTTAATAATCCTAACCATATTGCAATATTTACTAACATAATCAACGGAAATCCTAATAGGGTATTAAAAAAAGTCGTTTCTAGCAGCCTGTCGGAGAATACCACTTAAGTCATTGTTTTGTATAATATTTATGATTATTGTAAAAGCGATAATAATCAATGAGTTAGTTGATTAATCCGACAGGCTGCTAGTAGAAAATCAATTTAGATGATGCTAGCTAGAACAAAGCCTAGACCAGATACCTCATCAGATAATAAAATTCCCGCTCATGATTTTAATCCACTTGACACGAGGGGTTTCAATTTTAGTTTTCGTACTATTCAAATGACTTGGTTGCTGAATGACCAAAATTGAGAGCGGGAATTGCTGGTACCTCATTAAAACTTAGGTCGTGTCCAAAATAGTCGTGATGAAAGTTCTAAAAGCTTTAGATAGTGTTGCTTCAAAAATCACGACATCATAACTTGTGGGGCACTACCTAAACTTAAATCGCATAAACTAGTCGTTTTCTATTCCTAGTAGCTAATAACCTTCTTTCAATTTTTATCCGAGTTGATAAAAGTAAGGGACCTATCCAGTCTACAAATGCTAACCACATCAAGCCAAGGATAAATCCAAGTGCGAAAGAAGAGGCTGCAAAACTTACCAAGGAGATTATAAGATACATCGCTAAATTCGCTGTTCTTAATATCCAACTTTCATCACCAGTAGCTTGCCAAAAACCAATGCCAATATACTCAATCCCTAACATCGCAATAACAAATCCAGCCACCCAAGTTGCAGTAGCTGTCATCAATATCAAACCGATCAGCATCAGTAAAACTCCGTTTGCGACATTTAAATATCCCCCATTTTCTCCTCCACTAATCCGATAAGCCCCAGCCCCAGTATCAGGAATGATATAACCAACTCCTGTCCAACTACCAACCGTGATGTTATTCTGGGAAACCGTTGCTACTTTGGAGGTGGCTACAGAAGCACGAATCTCATCTTTCACATCGCTACTAATGTTTAACACGGGCAACAGCATTTTCTTTTTGGATTTGATAAATCTGTTGTCCTTTAGATGATGCGATTGACAGTACTTTTTTTAGTCGTTTATTTTTGTATATTTTTTTGAGCAACTGGAGTTGCTAAAATAAAAATGACCATCAATAAGGATAATGAAAATGCAGAAAATCCTGCAACCAGTAAAATATTTTCTAATAACAATAGAACTAAAAGAATTATTATAGTTAAATTGGTTTTTCTAAAAACTAAACATAACATAAAAATTATGCTACTAATATACAAGTAGTTTATATTAGCCCAATAAATAGCTTCTACTACAAACGTAAAATAGAAAATAACTATAAACAATGATATAACAATTCTATTACATAATATATATTGCTTTTCAAATAGGTGCTTTTTTTCTTGACTTAGATTAAACCTTTTAAATAAATATAAAGATAAAATGCCAGAAAGAAAAAGCGTTTCAATAAGCAAAAGAACATGAAAGGCAATTGTTGAAGAGTTATTCATAATAGAAAAAGTAATTGTTGAAGAGTTATTCAATAAAGAAATTTTAAAAAATATGTGATATCCATTTGATGTAATCGTTTTCTATAAAAAATGGTGACTTTGATTAATCGAACATAAGGCGTGGAATGAGTGCTTAAATAATTGTTTTTATTAATTATTAAAGTCTTCATAACATCTTGGAAAGTGGGTTTTAAGAAGCATAAGTTGGTGTTTAATTTTTGGCACCCTCTTCGATCCCCAAAACAACTTTGATAACGTTTTTTTTTAATATCCTTTAAAAACTGCATGTTATTTTACGCATACATCAAATGAAGATCACACCCAAAAATATGGGAATAACCTGTGCGTAAATTTTCTTATTTTTAAATTCCTCCTATCCCCTCTTTTTCAAAGAAATGCGTTGGAAAATAACCGTTTATTTAGGGTTATCCCCTTACTCTAATGATAATTTTTGCAAACGGTAATCACAAAAATATGAAAATGAATTTTGTGATTACTTTTTGCAGGACTATAGGAACGAGGCAAAATAATATACGCCGTTTTCAACTTCAATAAATGTTGTATTGCCTGAGAATACCTTCCTTCTGTTGAAAGAGTGGTTATACTTGGCACTGTCATAAATTGCGCTTTTTGATTCTAACAGCCAACAGCTTTTCACGCTTTCACGCAAAAGTTTCGCTTCGCGAAACTTTTGCGTGAAAAATATTTTGCGCGCAAAATCGGTTGCAGCATTTGTCTGAAAGCTCAAGTCAGGTGGTGGTGACTAACAGGAAAAGCGCAAATTATAACGGTGGGCAGTATAGTAAAACGGCGAGACACCTGATTTTAGCTGTCATTTCAGATGAATGCGAGAAATATTGGACTTGGGTTCGATTTTGAAGAACCTCAATAGAACAAAGTATCACGGCTTTCGTCCCTAATTTTTGGTGTTTACAATTAGCGACTTGATAGAAAACAGGAATATTTGGGTGAAAGTACTTCCAGAACGTTTCATGTAACTCACCATTCGCTTAGGAACGTGCATAAAATAACTTTTCACGCAAAAGTTTTGCGAGCAAAACTTTTGCGTGAAAAAGACAACTTTTTCTCAATACAACAATGACAAGGGGATCGCTAATTTTTTGTGGATATTTTATTTCATGCACATTCCTTAATAATTTAGAGTCTCTTGCAAGCAAAACTCTGGGCATAAACGATAACTCAATAACTTACCTGCCATTATGTACTCGTAAGTTATTGATCGATGGTTGAGCCTTGGAGTTTTGCAAGTCCCTCATTTGTTAAAAAAATTAATTTAAATATTAGTAAAATCAACATTTTTACTATTTTAATTAAATCAAATTGTAAATATTGTAAATATCTTTCACCCAAATGTCCCTTTTTTCGGTTAAGCCGCCAAATTCTCAACTTTTTTCATTTACCCGAAGGTACCTTTTCTCAGGCAATCCGCCAAATGTTAGATTGTATTTCGTTGCCGCTTTTGCGTTTATTCTATTGATACGTTTTTGCATCATATGTTTACAATCCACATTCTCCAAAACTTGGTGCTGTCCAAGTGTTTTGTATTAGAAGAGCTATAACAAGAGTTGCAACTTCCCATTTTATTTCTGCATTTCCAGCCTTTCTAATAATGGCAATAATAAATGCGATATCAAATCCCACATAAAATCCAAGCAAAAAACATCCTTCATCAAACATATCCGAATAAGCCATTATTGCCAACAAATGAATGACGAAAAATGCGGCTAAGAGAAAACCTAAAAATGTACCTGTTATCATTGAAAGAGCAAGTACCCCTACAGCAAAACCAGTTGTCATACCAAAAACAAAAGAGCCTCCATTAGCACCTCCACTAATCCGATAAGCCCCAGCTCCAGTATCAGGATCAGCAATGATGTAACCCACACCTGTCCAGCCACCAACCGTGATGTTATTCTGGGAAACGGTTGCTTTTTTACCAACTGCGACTGAAGCACGAATCTCATCTTTCACCTCGCTACTAATGTTTAATACGGGCAGCACCGCATTCACATTTTCTTGAGTCACTTGATAAATCCGTTGGCCTTCAGCTGAGGCTATTGCAAGTGCTTTGACAGCTGAAACCGCTTCACCGGGATTTTCTTCATTGGTAAACAGCATTTCAGGTATCCGATGTTCCCAAGCTGAAGTCATCATACCAACTTGCTGCCCTATAGCATTAGCGATTTGAACATCATTATTCTTGGACCATAATGATTGAGCAACGGCATCCATGTCAACCATAATTCCGCTCATTTCTACTTGCCTTGGCACACCAAAACTGTAAATGGGATTGAGATTGGTAGAGAAAGTACCCGCTGAGGGTTGACGATAAGCGAGTGCTTGTTTTCCCTTGTTGAGCATTTTGAGGTTGACATCATTGGCGGCAAAGTAACTCAATGCACCGGCATAGAGCATATCGCCAATAATACCATCTTTGGTTAAGCCTTCAAATTGCTGAGTTTCTAATTTGGTTTTGACAGTTTCCATCCGAGTTTTGACGCTTTCGAGTTGTTTGGCACTGATGCCTTGTAAGTCAATTCCAAAGGCGTAAAATTCTCCGGCGATGGGTTTGTTATTTGCGGAATGCCAACCACCTGTCATCCGTGTAATGCCAGTGGTGCTACTCAATTCTTGGCCCATTGTGAAGCTGCCACTTTCTGCTACGATTTCGCCGTCGAGTTTCAATTGGGCTTTCAGCTTAATTAAATAGCCGGGATCGGGAAGTGGGCAAGTCATTTGGATCAAGTTCTTGGCCTTCGGGCATTTCGGGCAAATAACTTTCAATGACTTGGCGATCACTGTCTGCTGCCGGTTCAAAGGAAAGCGTGAGGCGTTTACCGGCTATAGCGGGCAGACTAATGCTCAAATTCAGGGCGGGTTCATCCAAGATTCTATCCATTTCGCTTGCATAGAGACTGAATTTGAAGTGGTGGCGCAAACTTGATGGGAGTTCCTTAAAGGTAGCGCCTCTTGCGATAAGTGAATAGGGTAAGCCTGTCGCCAATACTGGGCGATTGGTTGCTCTGATGGTTTGAGTGCCTAGCACTTCTCCAACTGTGGCATCTGGATTGGTTTGGGTGATATAGGCTTCTATCTGCGTTTGATAATTTTCCACAGTGGTTTCCATGAAAGTTTGGTCAATCCCAGATACCCAACCTTCTTCTTCATTGATTTGGGCGGTATTGGTGATGTGTTCGGCAAAACCCTCAGCATCAA
This sequence comes from Candidatus Parabeggiatoa sp. nov. 3, assembly GCA_003645185.1. Lineage (GTDB taxonomy): Bacteria > Pseudomonadota > Gammaproteobacteria > Beggiatoales > Beggiatoaceae > Parabeggiatoa. The sequence continues at coordinate 155 of QNEL01000487.1, read as the reverse complement.
ATGGGACATTGCCTTGGATATCCAAGCCTTCGGTAAATTCATATTGCTTAAACGAAGCATCCATGGGTATCCAAGTGTCACCAGTGATGTGTTTGGCACCACGACTGGGAAAGAAGTCGACATAAGCTTCTACCCAAACGTGTTCCATTTTGACG
>QNEL01000486.1 GCA_003645185.1 Candidatus Parabeggiatoa sp. nov. 3 | reverse complement strand
GCAATTCATACCTCTAAAGGTGGAGTTGGTAAAACAACGTTAGTCGTCAATATTGCATACGAACTCGCTAGGCAAGGCAACCGAGTTTTAGTTGTTGACTTGGATGATCAGGCGAATGCCAGTTTATCGTTAGGTGTTAACAAAGCCGATGAGATTGAGAAAGTTTCGACGGTTAGAGAATTCAGAAAAATTTTGGATTCTTTTAAAGATCGGAAAGAGGTTATAGATTTTCTCCAGAAGGAAGAATATGAATCTGCTGAAGAATATATTACCTGTATTTATCCCGCTTCAAATTGGTTTCGTATAGAATCAGAAGAAGGAGGGAAAATTGATGTCTTACCAGGTAGTTATCGCACTGCTCCAGAGCAATTACCCAAGAGTCCAGTCGCAGCAAAATTTCTCAATATTCGTATTCAGAAATTGGCAACTGAATATGATTATGTCATAATGGACACCGCTCCAAGTTATAACGTCATTACTTGGAATGCTTTGTATGCGGCTAAATATGTTATTATTCCATCACAAATGGAATATTTATCTGCTCAAGGAATACAAACCACTCGCAAAAATATCTTGGATGTTCAAGATGATACTAGAAAAACATGCGGGAATATTTTGGGTATTATCCCCATGATGACCGATCAGCCTGGAAGAGATAACCTTAACAACACGATTCAGGGTTTTATAAGAAGTTCTTTTCCTGATTTTCCGATTTTTTCAAAATTTAATCGCTCAATTTATGTTGGAAAAGCATCCAATGAACGAATGCCTTTATCTTTATATGCGGAAAATGAAACTGGGGCAAGAAAAGTAGCTGAACAATTACGGAATATTACTGATGAATTGGTAGAACGGATCAATTCATTAGAACCATAAGGTAATGCAAGATGGCAAGAATTCAAGAATACATTAAAACACAACCCTACGTGCTATTTCCAAATCAGATAGAAATAGAAGGGCATTCTGGAGTTCAAAAAAAGATTCTGAACAAAGCTTCAGAATCACTGAAAGGAAGAGGACTTAACTCAGTTCTTCCTATTGTTTGTTTAACAGACTCAGAAGATAAGTATCGTTTGTTAACGGGATTACCTATCTATGAAGCCGCAAAGTCAGCAGGGCTTAAAGAAATATGGGTTTTCCTCATTGCCGCTCAACAAGCTGAAGCTTCCCAATGGCTTGAACAAACCCTGCTGTTGTCAAAGCTCAATGAAACAGTCATTAATTCTCAAGACACGACTGACTTTATAAACTTTATCAATGACAAAGGTTCTGACTTAACTTCTGTAAAGGGTATTGGTACAAAAACGGCAAAGAAAATTATTGAGCATCGTGCTTATGACTCTTTGGAGGATTTACAGAAGAAATTGGGTACTAAGCGTCCTGTAAATTGGATAAGGGCTTTTAAACAGCGAGCGTAGCCAAGGGTTAATTTTCAATTTTGATGGGTATTGTTGCTGGCTAACTGTTCAATTGTTCAATTGCGCCAGCGTAGGGGGCGTTCTTCGCCCCTTGCATTTCGTCGGTGTATGGATTGATGGTACGTCTGTCGGCAACCAGGTTGCGCCCTGCACTGGGGTGTTAAATTTGAGCCAATTTCTTGGTTTATTTTTCACCCTATTTTTATTTCAAATGGGGGGATGGTGGGATCGCTGTCGGTGAAATCTGGGTTTATATTGAATCCATTGTCGCTAAGCGATCCCACCCTACGAATCTCGGGTGAAAAAAAAGTCGCCAAAATACCTGAAATTTAACACCCCAGTTAGAAACTCACTCTGTCTTAAACAATCCAGAGTTGATGAAAAGCACTGGCAGAAGAAAATTATAGTCAAGTTCACTATTTTATACCAACTAACGAACAATTATGTTTTGATACTAGAGAGGAAAAAGGCTGAATTATGAGGGGCCTTTCCGGCATGATTATTTGTTATTGCGTTTTCAGGTTATTTTAATTAAAAATATTTATGATGAAAAAATCAATTTTCAAAGAAAACAAAAAATATACCTTCAGTGACTACTTTGACATGAATTATCCAACCAAAGAAATTGTAGGGGAATTTGGTTATTCCTTTGCCTTTGAAGTCATCGAATTACCCCAATATCCAGACTATGATAAGCATTTTGTCAAAACACTCCAAGACACTTTCTATACCGTATTTCCTAAAATTACTTTAAATTCTGAGATGGCTAAAAGAGAATTTTTGGTAGCCCCACTATTGCTAGAAATGGCGAGAACCACAAATCTTAGCATTAATGTTGAATATTCACTGGATGTTGATGATAAATTAAGCGGATTTTTAGACTACTTTTTGATAGCCAACCAAGATTTAATCATCATAGAAGCCAAGAAGAAAGACATAGATAATGGATTTAATCAATTAGCAGTGGAACTCATTGCCCTTGATAAATATGAAGATAATGAGGAGATAGAAATCCTTTATGGTGCCGTTACTTTAGGTGATCTTTGGAAATTTGGCATTTTAGATCGCAAAAATAAGCATATTGTTAAAAATATTCATAGCCATACTATTCCAGAAGACACCGGAGAAGTCTTTTCAATTTTGATGGGTATTGTTGCCGGCTAACTGTTCAATTGTTCAATTGCGCCAGCGTAGGGGGCGTTCTTCGCCCCTTGCATTTATTATTTCTTCGGTGTATGGATTGATGGTACGTCTGTCGGCAACCAGGTTGCGCCCTGCACCATTGACAGCTCAATAAAACATCAAATTCCCCAGATGAACCAAAAGCTCCAATTCGTTTGGATTGGTTCCAAATTCACCAGCCGGGTAGGGTGGGCAACGTGTTGCCCACCCTGAACCCGTGCCGAGAAGGCTATAATGAAGATAAATACACTAATATTAAGATGTTATGCAAGACATCATGAAGGCCAGTGGATAGCCTTTTGCCTTGATTTTGACTTAGCCGCTCAAGCAGATACCTTTGAACAGAGCAAAACAAAACTTGAAAGCATGATTAAAGAGTATGTTTTTGACGCGCTTGTCGGCGAAGATAAAAAATATGCGGAACAGTTACTGAATCGCAAAGCCCCTCTATTTGAATGGCTCAAGTATTATTATTATGTGTTTATATCCCGTTTTATACACGCCAAAACAGGGTTATATCATCTTTTCAAAGAACCCTTGCCTTTAACACCTTATGAGTATGTGAAAGTATGAGTTCTCACTATCCGCCACTCACCTGTGAACAGGTTAAAACTATCCTGAAAAATCTGGGTTTCAAGAAAAGAGCCAAGGAAGGAGGGGGTACCTCACACGAACAATGGATAAAGAATAGTGATCGAAGACGTTATAAAGTCACCGTTGATTGTCCCAAAGCACCGTTTAGCCAATTTCTCATTAGTTCAATGGCTAGACAAGCCGGTGTAAGCAAAAAGAAATTTTATGACTCTCTATAATGTTGAGCCACATCGTCCAAAATCGCAGCCAATGTACCTACTGTGTCATGTTGAGGAATCGTAATGTGATGTTCTCCATTTTCTAAAGTTGTTAAGCGCAAATGACTACCCGTTATGTCAATCTTATTGTATCGAAAAAGTTTTATTAAATGGCAAGAGCTTGCCCAGACATATTACGAGGTAATTTCAGGTTGCAAGTACCTCATCGTGAACAAAATGTAAGCGAATCATTTTGGGCAAGTTTGCAGGTTCAAAATGACAACGCACCGCATCACGGATTTGATGACGAGTGACATTATCGGCTTCTGTATTAGATTGACACGTCAACGGCGCGTGCGGTGTAACCCCCTTCGGAGGCAGGCTCAACAATAAAAATTAATTCATTCACAACATAATGCTCCTATATTAATTAATAAATCAGTGTCAATTATGAATAATGATGAAGGCCTGATTAACACTGATTTAAAATCAGCGTCAATCATGATAATCAGCGTCATCTGCGTTCTATCATTTTCAAAAGGCATCCCTCTACACTTGAATAAGGGGGAAATAAAAATTAACGAGATACATAAATGAAAGATTTACTCGGACAACGCGGTGAAGCACTTTTTTATGTCATGATCACCAAATACAATGGACATGATGTCCCACTTTTTAGGCCTCAATTTTTAGGTGATAAATGGCCTAGTGTCGATTTTATTGTTGAACTCATTAATCATAATACTCTAATGGTTCCCTATTTTTTTGTTCAGGTTAAAACGACTCGTCGTGGTTACACTGAGGATAATCGTTTAAAATTGCATGTTCATAAAGACGATATCCAAAGATTAGCTTCGTTTCCAGCACCCACTTATTTAGTTGGTATTGATGAAATCAAAGAGATCGGATATATTGTTTCTGTAAATGGCGAAAATCTTAAGACAGTCTCGAATATGGGAACGAGATTTCCGCTTTATGATAGCAAGATTCAAGAAATGCTTTGGCAAGAAGTCAAAGCTTTTTGGGAACAGTTTGGTACTTATCACTTTCAATCAAAATTCGCTGATTCCAAATTGGAGAGTCAAAAATGAGCCAAAAGCTGTGGTATCTTGACAGACGCGCCGAATATCTTGCGACTATTCATCTGTCACGTCGTGATGATTTGGTTATCACTAAACAACCTTCTGCCGAAAATTATGGTTTTGATATTCTCGTCAGTATTTGCCAAAATCTAAAACCAATGGGTAGAGTGTTTGGGATTCAATTGGAAGCCCTAAAATCCTTAAAGCCTTTTTATCAAGAGCAATTCAGTGTTAATGAAATTAAACTCAATATAGAGACTTCTAAACCTAAGGATATACCTTTTCCAATTTATTTCTTTGTTTTTACAATGGAAAATGATGAAGGCTATTACCGAAAAATGACTTCACCTACTCTCAATGATAATCTTTTCAAAAGATTGAGCTTTGATGCTATCGACAAGATTGTTGAAGAAGTTAATCTTTGGTACGATAAATAACCAACAAGCCATACTTTCCGGGTTTGAGCAATGTAAAATTAAAAAACGCAAGAGACGCAAGAGACGCTTTGATTTCGATTAGATGAGCGTCTGTTGCAAAAAAGCGCGTTTATTTTTTCTGATTTCAAATCAGCGAAAACAATCATCAGCGTTTTATCATATCACTCACATTGCACAATGACTTCAAAGTGAAACGTATTTTATACCTGTCTGATTATCAATTGTGTGTGCTACAAGCCAAGGGCAAATCCTTAACCGAAATTCAACGTTTTCAATTGAATAACAATGGAGAAGCCGAATTTGCTAATTATTTGAGCAACAATCACAAAACGCCTATATATTGGATCATTGATAGCACTCAAGAAGACTCTCAAGTTTTAACCATACCCCATGTGGTTGGCAAAGATCATCGTCATGTGATGAATCAAAGAATGAAACGGCTTTTTGATGATACGACATATACTTATGGCGTTGTTCAAAGTCGTGAAAAGTTAGGGCGGCGAGATGATCAAGTTTTATTAACCGCACTTAATAATCCCGCCAGCTTACAACCGTGGTTAAATCTCATCATAACTTTTAAAGTACCATTAGTTGGTATTTATTCTATCGCCTTATTAACTGAGGGTTTGCTTAAATATTTTCCTAAAGCACCTTATACTCTCTTGGTGGCGCAAACGCCACAAATCAGTTCGCACACTTCGGGCGGGTTACGCCAAAGTTTTTTTGTGAACAATAAATTGAAATTCAGTCGTTTAATACCCTTAAATACGCTTGATCCTGCGGAATATGCACAATATGTTTTAACACAAATCACCACCACTCAACGTTATTTAGAAAATGCGCGTCTATTG
>QNEL01000485.1 GCA_003645185.1 Candidatus Parabeggiatoa sp. nov. 3 | reverse complement strand
CGCATCCATTTACACCGTCTTGCCTCGGATACGATAACGACATTTCGCCATCATTTTGAGAAAGGTCAAAGACAACTTAATCTGGATGCTTGTGCCGCTGACATTACCGTGAACGATATCCCATCTAAGTGGCGTAACTTTCCAGTTGTCTTTTTGGTACCCGTCAGTGGGGAGTGTCGTTTGGAGTTATTATCGGCTTTCCCTGAATCTGAACTGATTATTGGTATGCAAGGCTGGTTACGTACAGTGAGTACCGGTGGACGAATAAAGCCTTATGAACCGCCGGAAGCTTTGCTAACCGCCCGGATGTTGGCCGTCACTTTGTCGGCAGAGGATCATCCTGAGGCTAATGCATTTGCCAAGCGTATGGCTGAACATTGCCGGCTCATTGCCCTCACCAGAGGGGAGCAAGCAATAACAATCTATGAAAAATTGGGTCAAAGCAATCTCCCCGTCAAGCCGGTACAGCATGTACACGATACGAATGGTGCCGGTGATGTCTTCACCGCCCTTTTGGGTTTGCAGATAATGGCTGGAAACCCGGTAAATATAGCAGTTAGTCAAGCAGCCCAAGGCACTGCACGTTACGTGGAAAAAGGCATGACGGGATTGAATGGGATTCAGTCAATTAATGAACGCTCTCATTCAAATATCTCTGCCAAAAAACGAATCAGGACACTCATTGCCAATTCCGAAGTTCCCGAGGATCCGCGTCATGCTGACAATACATTGGAGTGGCTGTTACGTTTAGAACCAAAGGCCGACGAAGCACTCCAAATCGCAGCGATAGCCCATGATATAGATCGCGCCACGCCAGAGCGTGTCAGACGTGAAGACTATCCTGATTACGATACCTTCAAAGCGGCTCATGCGAGACGTGGGGCGCGTTTATTGCGAGGTATCCTAGAGGATTGCATGATCGAAAGCACGGTTGTACAGGAAGCCTGCCGGTTGGTTGTAGCCCATGAGACTGGAGGCGATTTTCGATCTAATCTGCTCAAAGACGCGGATAGCATTTCCTATTTCGATGTTAATCTGCCGCTTTATTCTCAACGCAACACTTGGCAAGAGACGACAAGACGAACAATTTGGGGCTACCAGCGTCTTTCAGTCAGAGCAAAAAAGATCGTCAAGCACATTAATTACGATCAAAAAGAACTTGTCAGACTGATCAAAAATATCATTCAAATGTGACAACCAATCCGCAGGTTGATGTGGAGGAGGGTTCAACGGGTACATCCTCAATATTGGCAAAACCATTGATGATTTAAACTGTTTTGATACAGGTATTTTCATTTGCACACCAGCAATATTTGAAGCATTGGAACGTGCCTATAAAATTCAGAATGAGACGACTTTATCTGCGGCAATACGGGTTTTGGCAGAGAATAAACACGCAAAATCGGTACCCAGTCAAAGATTCGGGATTGATGTTGATGATGAAAACGCTTACCTAAAAGCAGAGCACTTTTTATGAATTTGGAAACCATACGCCGGATTGTTATTTGCCAAAATGATAGATTGCCGGTGCAAAACTAAAAATACGCGCGATTATTTCAAAATCCAGTGTGCCAGAAGTTCCGATTCATGCGGAGACGGTACTTGAATGGTTACTAAAATTAAAACATGATGCTGATGAAACATTGCAGATTGCCGCGCTGGCTCACGATATTGATCGCGCCGACGAATCTATAAAGATAATTCGTTCCGACTAAAGCATCTGCCGCAGCAATAATGGGTGTGCCCGTCGGGGCTGCATAGTCAGTTAGTGGCAAATGCCGCAAAGCCATCATTCACCCCTCCTTTTGTAAAAGTCACCAACTTTTGACTATCGACTCCTGCCGCATAAATCCATTTCTCGATTAAGCACGCGTATGGTATTGTCAACCCCTTGTGTGTCAAAATCCATGATGTGATTATTGGCAATACTCAGCACATCAAAACCGGCCGTCACAAGATTATCCACCAGATAGGCTGGCATCCGAAACGAATAACACTTCTTGCAATTTTTTCTGGCAGAGCCTTTAGTATCAAGGATTGTGCCCTCAAGATTGCCAAAAGTGACATCCGCATTGTTGAGAATATCCTCAACATCTTTCATCAAATCTCTGCCTTGATTGGGAGGCAAATACCGCTTTGAAGGGTAATTTGTCCCTAACATGATGTCGCCCACACCAATAATACTGACAATATCGCGAGATTGCACCTCAGTAGCCAATAAAACAGCGACAACATAATATAATAATTTTATTACTCATTTTCAGGAATTGAGTTTAACTGATTACAAAATAAAGTCGAGGCAAGATAACTTGATTAAGATTAAGACTCAAGAAATTAGCATCCATTTTGAGAATTGATTATTGAGAATTGTTAGGTTTTAGCGACTATTTGACTTTATTAGGATATAATAATTAGGCAATACAATATTTTGAACTTAACTTATTAGGAGATAATATGACATTAGCAACTGAAGTATCTGATATTATTAGCAAAATAGAAAAACTTCATATTGAAGATCCCAAAATCTATGATTATTGGGATGAGCTTACAAAAGTACTTTCAGCAAATGAGAGTGCAACTCTTCAATTTCTTTCTAGTTTAGAAGACAAGGAGGCTATAGATCATATCAGTTCTGTGTTTGAAGATGTGGCATATCGGTTAAATAGCCCTGAATTTATTCTATGTATAGAATCAAAGCAAACCCAATTTCCGGATTTACTATTAGTACATATGATAGATGCAGCCCGGGAGGCTATCAACCTAAATGAGGATGAAAGCTAATGAGTTATTCCTCGTTTCCAAACGCCATGAAGGAATGCCTTTTACAACACGAGGCAAAGTACAATTATTTATTCTGATGCGGAGCATCAAAACAGGCATTCCCAAATAGAATTTGGGAACGATAAAAAATCATTATGAGTTGCGAGTTTGAAATTATTCCAACTAAACAAGTGGATTGGTATTTGCAAAACATTATAGTTTATTATAACAACTTACTAAAGCAAAAAGACAAGTCATACCAGTCAATAACGATCCGTGAATGGGGAGCCAATGACAATTTAGATGAAAAAGGCTTTTTCGAGGTGGGCCATAGATATGATATTTTTCTCTATGATGGAACAAAGGTATTAGTGTCCATAAAAGAAAATGATGGTGTTGATGATGAACTCGATTTGCTTGAAGAATTTGAAAATATTAGGAATGACACAGATGTCAATAAATTAGCTGAGTCATGGAATAGGCTAAGTTTTTCTATTGAAGTAGCAAGTGAATACAGGGATTGCAAAAAAAGAACGGTTATTGCATTTGTTGTGACTTTAACTTATATGGTTGAAGGTTATTTGGCAATCATTGATCCTTGTCTATTAAAGATACCTTCTGGCTTGTATAGCTTAACAGAATTTCAAGCACGTTGTTTAATTTGACAATTAAACATTACCCATTTCACGTACTTTTGAATTTGAATTTAACTTGTATGACGCTATCGCTTATACACCCTACGCGAGCTTGGGTGGGATAGTAAACAAGAAAACACATAGCAAGTAAAGGGCATTGTAAATGATATCTGGAAGTATTACCGAAAATGACTACCTTAAAGCGCACTATCTGCATTACAAGCTGACCGGTTACAAGTTAGTGCTTTAGCGTTTTTTCTATATAGTTATTATAATTACCAGTGTTGGGAGCGGTATCTTTTCGATAAGTCTAGTAACCAGCTACTTGGTTCTATCCTAGGGTGTTGACTGAGAGCTTTTTTTGGCCTCTCTTTTTCATGCTGATTTGGTGTTTATCAAAGGCCTTTAAAGTACACATTAAAAATAGGGTTTAACAACCCCCAAGGGGTTTTCTGAGCGTAGTATAGCGTAGCGAGACTACGCTCAGAAAATGTGAATAGCCCGTAGTGAAGCCTCAATGCCATTAAGTTAAGAGATTTTTAGCCGTTTTAAAATAAAAATATATAAATATTTCAATCAGTTATGAAAAATAATCGGGCACAAAATTTCCTTAACTTAATGGCAGTGAGTGAAGCCTGGGGTTCTAGTTTCATCCGATTTTTCCCTCAGGGCAAAAGCGCAAATTATATTTCACATTTAGCTTCGCGCACCGAAGGCTCACTTAAGAAGTTGCGCGCAACTTTATTTCACGCTAATGTTTCGCTTCGCTATACATTAGCGTGAGCCGAAGGCCAGCGAAGCTAAATGTGAAATACAATTCCCTAAAGTCATTTTAAAAAAAGTTTTTCAGGCAAAAGTTTCGCTTCGCGAAACTTTTGCCTGAAAGTTTATCGCCCCGTTGAGTATTCTGCTTTAGGAGCCTTACAACTTTTTTATCACCCCATCGCGATCAATGGTAATGTTATGAAGAAAGCCATCCGCTTTAGTCAGTTTGCGAATTTTGGTAATCGCCCTTTTTTTGCGATCATAAAAAACCCCTTTCCAGTAACGTTGCTTAATCGGCGTAATTTTAGCCTTCACAAAACGCCCCTTTCGGGTGACATTCACTTTAATAATTGGGGCCACACCAGCCGCGCCATCCAAATTGAAACGACCATAAGTACAAAAATTACCTAAGCTATAGGCAATAAAACGATTTTTATACACTTCAACTGCTCGCGTCACATGGGGCCCATGTCCAAAGACAATATCAGCACCCGCATCAATGACACTATGAGCAAATTTGTAAACATTCCCCCGATTTTCACCATAAAAATATTCAGTCTGCTTTTTAACATGCTGATTGGCTACCCCTTCAGCGCCACCATGAAATGAAACAATGACAATATCACTGTTTCGAGCCAATTGTCGGACGATTTTTTGAGCTTTTTTAATTTTAGTGAGTTTCACCGTACCCATGTTAGGCGCAAACGCGGCAAAACCATAAGTTATGCCTCCTTTTCTAAAAATCACCGACTTTTGACTGTTGACACCCGCGGCATAAATCCCTTTAGCCTTAAGAACACGTTTGGTATTCTTAAGGCCCTTTTTTCCAAAATCCATAATGTGATTATTGGCAATACTCAGCACATCAAAACCGGCCCTGACAAGATTATCCGCCAAATATTCAGGCATTCTAAACGAATAACAGTTCTTGCAATTTTTTCTGGCAGGGCCTTTAGTATTAAGGATTGTACCTTCAAGATTACCAAAGGTGACATCCGCATTGTTGAGAATAGACTCAACATTTTTCATCAAATCTCTGCCCTGATTGCTAGGCAAATACCGCTTTGAAGGGTAATTTGTCCCTAACATGATGTCGCCCACGCCAATAATACTCACAATCTCGCGACTATGCACCTCAGTCGCCAAGACAACAGCGACAACTAATATTAGAATTTTATGAATCATTTTTATTAACAATACCTCCGCCAGAATAGCTTCATTTTTTTGGCGCTAGAGTCTGAATAAATACTAACTGAACGCATGAACGACTAACCACGGTGTCAAAAAATCATTGTTCATGCCCGTTTTGCTTTTGACTGAAAATAAAGTGGTTAGCATGAGGTTAATGTGAATCGCTTTTTAAGTCAATGAACCAGTATAACAATGAACAATGAACAACACGCCAAAGCGTTTCATTAAAAATTATGTTATAGTCATCATAATAAGCAATCAGGTTGAGTTTCTATATTGGCGCATTTACCGTAGGGTGGGTAACGTGTTTTTGTTGCCCACCATCCGATCATGTAGGGTGGGTAACGTGTTTTTGTTGCCCACCATCCGATCATGTAGGGTGGGTAACGTGTTTTTGTTGCCCACCATCCGAT
>QNEL01000484.1 GCA_003645185.1 Candidatus Parabeggiatoa sp. nov. 3 | reverse complement strand
GGCTGGTTTGTTAAGCGCAGCCGATGTGGCAGCCGGTGCTTCGTATAATAGCGGCACGGTTGGGGTGATGATGGTTTGATCATCGTCATCCCACAGTGTTTGGGCCGCGACTACCGTGGGTTCTAATATTAACATTAAAAATGTTATCAGGACGCTTGCCGCTGTTACCCTCATTAAGGGGGAGTAGTGAGTTTGCATATTTAGAAGTATTTCCTCCGTTTGGTTAAAAAAAAGATTAAATTAATGGTGGGCAACATAAAGACGTTACCCACCCTACATTAATTAACTCGAAGTTAGTCCTTGATAATACAGGATTTGTTGTTGCCCAGAAGGATAGGTGATGAGAAAGTCGTTAATCCCATCTTGGTTGGCATCGGGGATGCCGATTAGGTGCAATTGGCCGTCTGAAGGTGGGAGGCCTTGGGTTTTTTCAAGGGCCAGTTGCCCTTGGTAAATTTGCCCGTCTATGCTGACACGCAGGTTGCGATCTTCACCTAAATAAATGTCTTCATTTTCGGAGAGGGCGATGAAGAAGGCTTGTAGGGCTTTTTGCATTGTGGTGCAATTTGCCGAGGGCCAAGCTATCGCCTCTATGTCGTTATAGGGCGTTTGGATGCGAGAGCCGTCAACGGTTTGGCATTGTTCTGGATCGTAGACGTGGAAGCTGAGGGCTTGATCGTCGTGGATGCCGAAGGCTAACCGGTCGTCGGGTAGGGTTTCTAAGCTTTCGATTTCTCCTTCTAAGTTGTCACAGTGTTTGCGAAGCTCGGTTGTTTGGGGATCGTAAACCCATAAGCTACTGTGGGGGTTGGGCTCTGTTACGGCAGTCGCGTAGAGCAGGGTGCCGGCGTTGTTCCAGCTTAATCCTTCTATTTTCAGGTTGTGGGGCTTTTTCAAGTGGCCTTGGCCGGTGTCGGTGTCTATTTGAATCAGGCCGCCTTGGGCTCCGCCCCACAGTTGCCCTAATGGATGGAAGGAGAGTGAGGTGACGTGCTTGAACCCGATATAACCAATAGGTGTGAGATCGCCGTTGTAAGCATTGACTTGCTCAAGGCGTGATTGCGGTTGGCCTGTGCTGGCGTAGAGTTGGTGGTTCTGGGGATGAATGTCTAGCCCTTCTAAGTCTCGTTCTGGATAAAGGGGGCCGAGGGGGGTGATGTTGCCGTTGTTTAAGTCGTTTCGAGGTTGACGTTTTTGCGCGCAAAAACGTCAACCTCGAAAGGTGAATAATTGGGTGTCGCTGCGAGCTTGATCGTGAATGGCGTACACGGTGCTGCATTCCGTTGAGAGTATGCCATGCAGATTAAACGTTTTAAAATCAAGGGGTTGCCAATCTTCCCCGATTTGAGCTTGGAGAACACAAGCGTAGTGGGTGATGAGAAGAATTTTATATCGTTTTCGACTTTAAACGTGGTGTTTATCGTTTTTAAGTACTGAACCATAAATTTTCAGGTATTTTAATAGAAGCAAGTAGGGGCAACCCTTGTGGTTGCCCTGATCGGTAAAATACCTGTTTACTTGTGCTTCAGTACTTAGGAGGGGGCTGAACTGGGGTTGTTAAATGGGAAGATTTCACACAGGTTTTAGCCATGGATTGCGCCTTTAATCACCCCCTGTCTAAAAAAAGTACCTGTTCAGCTCTTCTGAAAAGGGACTTGTCGAAAGGTGAATTGTTCACAATTCACTCCCATTGAAGGAAGCACCCGCTCTCATTACTGGAAGCAATCCCATTCAACTACCCTGTGCCCAAAATTGATATAGCTTACTATGCGTTATCCTGTGTTGATAGCAACTTATTAATTTTTTCCAACAAACGAGCTAGTTCTACAGGTTCGGGCTCGTAATCATCACAACCTGCCGCTTTGGCTTGTTCTATCTCACTATCAGAACGGGTTAAAGCAATAATTGGAATAGAATGGCTCTGTTCGGCAGCTTTCAGTTCTTTAATTGCTGTTTGACCCTCTTTAATAGGTAAGTCTATATCTATCAAGATTAAATCAGGATATCCACTCAATGCCATTTTGATTCCTTCACAACCCGTTCTGGCAATATCTACCTCGAAACCTTTACGTTTCAATCGTCTTGGAATCAAATCACGACAGGGAGGGTCGTTTGTTATGACTCAAATTTTCGACATTGAGTTTTCCTCAATTTAGGTTTTTATAGCTCCCTCTTCCAACACTTTAATCACATTGTAATGCTCATCCAAAATGAATGTCGCATATTTGTGAATGTGTGGTTTTTTCTCAGGAGTGCTTTCTAATTTCAATTGCCACTTGGCATTTTGGTATGTCACTTTGCTTATCTTGACATAGTTTTCTCTTACCACGTTATTTTCAGAGCAAACAAAAAACTGACGACTCAGATATTTTTCAATCGGGATTCTTTTGTACCATTTGCCAAAGTCTTGATCTTCAACTTCAAACAAACGGTTTTCTAAAAAATGGCACATATCTCGAAAGCCGTCATGAAGATCAGATTGTTCTTCAGTAAACTCTTGACACCAAATTTCGCTTGGAAAATGTGGCATAAAGCCAACCATTTTTTCTCTTTCTAAAAAAAAGAAATAAACTTTGGACAAAAACTGTTTAATTTTTTTGTCATCAGAATAATCAGGGTATCCGCTTATTTGCCAACCACTGGGATTTTGAGTGTCAGCTACCTTGTCCATCAGTTCCTTGTCATCAGCTAAAAAATACCAACCAAATAATTTAAGGTGGCAACGATAATTCTGCCATAAAAAGAGAATACCACTTCCTTGTTTTCCAGTAGGCAAACAATAATTAATGGTCATGGCTTTAATGTTGATGTCCCCTTTCAAAATAGGATGGTTAAGTGCGTGCTTATCTTCTTCTGAGCCTTCAACAACATGAATGAGTGTTCTGGTGGGGGCCATCAAATTTTGATTTTCAGCATTTTTGAAAACCCCGTGGCCCCAAATTTTCAGCAGATTATAATGTTCATCCAACTGAACTTTCGTTCGTTTGTTATCATCTTCCTCAACACTTTTTAATGTCAAAGTCCACCGAGCATTTTCGTAAATGGCTGTTTCAAGATAAATGTCAACAATCCTTTTTCGCCATCTGACTATTCTTCTACGAGCATACCAATAATTCAAATATTGGCGTAAATCAATTGAGTGATGCCACTTACCAATCTCACTCAGCTCAGTTTTTTCAATCTGTTCTTCCAAAATTCGCAAAACCTTTTCACGAGCTTGAGAAAAGGTGGCATATCGTTCGGTAAATTCTTGAAAGTCTATTATTTTGCCTGTTGTATCAACTTTAAAATAAACGATTTTATCGTTTGACACAAAAATATAATAAGGTCTATCTGTTCTGAACTTAAAAATGCATTGGGTTTTAGAAATTGAACTCACTCTTTGAGTCAAAACATTTGAGAATTCCCAAGCCAATAATCCGGTGTTAGGGTCATAAAACATAAGAAGTATTCCCCAACCCCATTTTTCAGGAGAATAATCAAAATTAATTGTCATTCCCTGAACTTGTAAATCAACTCTCTGACCATTTTTATGGGCAAGAGTCGTTCTGTTCATTTCTGAATTATCAACAATTTCAATTCGAGAAGATGTGGACATCTTTTGTTAACTTTCCTTTTATACTGCCCACCATCACACAAGCGTTTTTGCATAGTCTAAAAATGGCCGTTAATTCCCCTTTTTTTAGGAGGAAAGGGCCATTGTAAAAAAGCGCAATTTATGGTGGTGCTAAGTATAGCTAAAAAAACGGATACTTCAATTCAAAAAAATACCGGAAGCAAGGAATATGATTCCTTACTTCCCTTACTAATCAGCTTAATCGCAATAAATGGCAAATAAGGACAAGTTAAGTTAATTACAGCAAATGGGATCTGCTGTAAATTTAATGAAGTTATCTGAGGGATCAGCTGGTTTAGCCTTGAGAATAAGCCTTTTAACTTCATCTATTACGTCGGTTTCTACAATTCCAGATTGCACATACCCATACACAGCATCCTTAGCAAAGTCTTCCTCATTTTCGTAAGTGACTCCATAAGAGGGATCAAAGTACGGTTCCCACTTGGGTGGCAAAGCTTTCGGATCAATCTGGACGATTATATGGCTACTAAACACTTTTTCGCTTGGCGTTTTCATATTTTGACCCGCAATACCTTCGAGGTTAATAAAATCGCCATATTCTGATTCTGACTCGCCGGTTAGCGGGGAAGTCATTTTTCCCTTTGTCTTATCAGTAGAATCCTTTGGAAATAACAGCAATTGATACGGGTATTCTTTTCCCGCTTCTGGCATCACACCCTCTTTAAGCTCCCAGTTTTTGATTAGCATCTTGCCTGCTGAGGAGGGATCTATCAAACTAATACCAATCAAGCTATGTGGAATTCTATTAACCGACAGAACATGACTAAACAGGTCAGCAAAGTCACCGCATTGTCCATAACCACCTGGATTACCCAAACAATACTGAAGACTGTGATTTTCCTTTTTCTCTCTCTCTTCCGGTTCACCACCGCTGGGATAATAATACAATTTCCGTTTTTCGTCCCAGGCTGTTATATTAGCTGGCCCCCATTTCCCTTCCATATCTTTTTGAGTAAACATTTGCCAACTTTTTTCAACAACCTCTTGTTTAGAGGTTGCACCATCGTTTGAAACGGCAAAATGTAATGCCGACAGGTATAGTGCCTCCATTTCCTCCAAGTAGGGTTTGTCAAAGGTCACATAAACCTGATGCTTGCTAGTCTGAATCCACTTGACTTCTTTTGTGTCGAAAGCGAAGAACTGCCATTTGATGTTCAGGGTGTCGTAGAACTGCGTGATTTTTTTGGGTAAGGCCTTTTCCGACATCACTTTCTCAATTTTAACGATTTCACCTAGCTTCTCCGGCAATTTCGTCTTGCCGAGAAGCTTAGTGTTGAACCGTTTTTCATTCCCTTCATTATCTCGGCTTGAACCTGATACTTTGCCCTGAATTCGGATAGATTTGTTCTTCCAGTTATCAGGTAGATGTGTTACCTTGAATTTGGCTGTGACTGTCAGACAGGTTGCTTTTTTGGCTTCACAAGCCTTTTTGTTCGTACCGGATTGGCTACTCACATAAGCAATGGGTTCATCAATTTCAGGCTCCCCATCAAATGTTTTGTCTTGCCATTGAGCACCAGTAATCTCTGGCGCTTTGCCAATTTGATCTTTGTAAATGGGTAAGTCCTTAACGAATTCAACACTCACCAGCTTAAGTTCTGGTTCACATTCATCTTTACCCGTTTTGCCCTTCCGAGTTTTTTTCTTTTTCTTATCGCAGTCACACTCGGTGCGTTTCTTCTTCTTGCGCTTTTTAGCCCGCTTTTTCTTGACCTGCTTTTTGACGACTGCCTTTAACAATGTTTTTACCATGACTCTGAAGGCAATCAGTGCCACGGCGGCTAGCGCAAAACTGCCAAAGCTTATCATGGCGACTATATTGAAGTATAGCTCCATCACTTGGATGACCATATTGATAAGGGCTGCCATCGGATTTTTGGAGGCATCGCAAGAAAGGCCTTCTAAGGCGCCGCCATTTAATCCGCCTTCTAACAGGTATGCGCCTGCACCTGTGATGCTATCTTGAATGATGTAGCCGGAACCTTGCCAGTTGCCATGTTGGATTTCCCGTTGTGGGACGATGGCATGTTGGCCGGCATGAATGCCGTTGATGATGTCGGTTTTGACTTCTTGACTGACGGCTAAAAGCGGTAAAACCGTGTCAATGTTTTCGGCCGTTATGGCGTAAATG
>QNEL01000483.1 GCA_003645185.1 Candidatus Parabeggiatoa sp. nov. 3 | reverse complement strand
CAGCGGATCTTTCACCACCTTGGACTGCAAACGCATTACCGGATCATAATCCAGATTAACTTGGCTGCCACCGGGTAGGGTGATTTTCGCGGGGCTGTTCCAATGATACTGGTTGTAGGTGATTCTGCCAGCATTGGGAATATCAATTGCACTCAGGCGGTTGTTGTCATCATACGAGTAGGTGACTTTCTTGCCAGACGGGCCGGTGAAGGATTTCTTGAGGCCGTTGGCATAATACTCATAAGCATAGTTCAAACTGAAGGGGCCGTAATTCACGCTTTCCGTTTTCTGTCTGCCTAAGGCATCATAAGTATAAGCGGCTGATGTGGTGCCATCCTCAATTGAGAGCAGATTCCCGACGACATCGTAAGTCAAGCGAACCGTTTTGACGGGTTGATTCTGAGCATCGGCGACATAATAATCGACTCGCGTCAAACGAGACAGTTCATCATATTGATACACCACTTTCTGGCCTTGAGGAACAATTTTAGCCGTTTGATTATCGGCGGCATCATATTCGTACTGCGTGGCTTCCTCATTCGGCCGAATCAGTTTCACCAGATTCTTGTTCTTATCATACTCATAACAAAGAGATCGGCTAATGTGCTATCCACCCAACATCACTCATATACGTTGATTTTCTAGTCTAGCCTTATAAAGAACTTGGCCTTCTATCCAACATGCGAGCCAGGAGAATGAAAAAAGAATAATAGTGCATTTTGTTATCGCTCTATCCACCTACACAACCCATTCTACGCTCGCTATTTGAAAAGGTTAAATTTCGACAACCTAGCCTTGGAGCCAGAGAATGAATTACCAATTACCAGTATTTTTTGACAAGTTTAGGAAATAGTATTTTTAGTTCTTCTTCTTTCCAATTTTCTCCAACTGGTTGACATGGATTTGTACCTTCTATTAAAGGCATTTCTTCAGAAGTGATTTCTTCATAAACTTTTAATACAACATATTCAAATTCTTCAAATTCAGCTACTTCAATCTGTTCCAGTTCTGCCAAATATTCTGGACTGACGAACTTCAAAGATATCTTTTCCTTGTGAAATTAACCAACTTCTAAAATAATGAAAACCATCATCAGAACATCCACCATTAATTACATATGCCGCTCCCCATAAATTAAAAGTACAGGCTTTCGCATGTAGTTGATAGTAAATATTATTAAAATCAATTAATTCTTGAGGCTCTAGTTTATGCAATACTTCAGCCAGTTTTTCTGATTGCTGATTAGTCCCATGATCAGATTGATTTTTTGAGTAATCAATCATTGTCCAAAATTTATCTATGTTCATTATTTAATACAACAATTTTAATGTAATGACAGATAAGTACTTTAGTAAAAAATAGTATTAACTTGACAATGTAAGTACTGAACCAACCAGAAGATGGCAACCACAAGGGATTGCCCCTTTGCTCTTAAATACCTGTTTATTTGTGCTTCAGTACTTAATAATGCGATATTTTCATATCACATAAAATATTGAAATGATTTATTTTACATTCATTTTCCGAATGTAACATTGTCAAGCTAATTATTTATCTTTTAATTTTTACTCGTTGATCAAGTTTTTTCTTCTTGACTTTTTTGAATATTTTATGATTTTCAGTTATTTCAATGAGTTAGAATTTGTAAACAAAAAAAAGATAAAAAATGTGGATACTGGTGTATATCCTTAAGTCATTGATTATTCAATCAATCACAAATGTCAAGTAGTAAAAACTTAATCATCAAGTTTTAGTTCTCATCCTCGGGGGAATATCATATTTCTATGGAAATCAACTGTAATAATATTTAATTCAGAATCGTAGTGCAGTGTTATAAAACTATACACTGGTTCTATAATACCGCATTCAATTTCCTTAATGCCCCCTAAAGCCGCTAAAACTCTGTAGCCCGTGCCAAAGCTTATATCAAAATATTCTTTATATAAAGCTTTAGTTATTATCTCAACCGGCGTTTGACGAGGAACAATTATTATCGCTTGATCTTCTACCTCTATTTCAACTTCATCTCTATCTCTTGTTTTTTTTGCCTTTCTAAGTGCTATTTTATCAAGTTGTTGTGCAATATCTTGGACAATTTTAGGGTTGGGTAATCTGGAATCAAGACGTTGCAATACATGATTGGTATTCATTCGTGAAATTCCTATCAATTGAGAAAATACCATCTATCCATTTAATATATTTAATACTCATGAGCTATCACATTAATACTGTTAAGCGTAAAAATGGAGACATGGATTTGCTTAATAACTCACGTTTCAGGGTTCAAAATTTGTAGTAATCTATTAGTAACTACTCAGCCCCTTAAAAAGGATATAATCCTTAGAAAAATAATGTATATATCAATAAAGAGATAATACCCGCAATAAATGTACTTAAAATGTCTCATATTGATTTAATTATAATAAAAAATTATGAAATGATTTAGGTATAAAATATGCCGATTTATAACCATTTGAAAACTATAAATTTTTAGGGGCTGAGTAGTTACATATATTCAAAGGTTAAAAACTAAAATTTTCCAATAAAGTCGATTTCTTGATAAAAATCGCTTGAAAAACAGTCCGTTTGAGTTAACCAAAGGACCCAAATTAATAAAATATGACCACCTAAAATCAATGATTGACGATAAAAAAAAGTTTTGTCAAATCCAACGATTTTTGGGTTAAAATAAAAATAAGTTATTTTAAATCAATTAGTTAATGAAAAAATGAACAACGTGAGTAAAAATAAACACAGTTTTTTGTATAAATATCATTTGGGTGCGGCTAGGTTGAGTTTTGTAATTTTTTTAATCTGACCCCATAAGTAGTAACAATTTTTCAACACCATTTAAAACTTGCACCACTACTCATTGGGATACTATGAACTTTAATTCAACCAAAAATAGTCGCACCTTAATCATTTAGGAATCTACCTGTCACTCACGTTCGACAACCATAATCAAATCAATGACTATATGTGAGTCAATTATATTAAATTAAATTTAATTAAATTCAATCGTTTACAAAAACAGCGTTTTCTACACAACATCTATAACTTATTAATTTTTATATGTTTTATAACATATATTGATTTTATTAATATTTTACTTGATTGTCGAACGTGAGCTGTAAGTCAAAATAAATTGCCCCCATTCATTCAGGGAACCAATTTTACTACTCTATAGGGTTGTGATCTTTACTTGATGTAGAGCAAAATTCCAGATAATTATTTATAATCAATATGTTATATTTATAATATCCAGAAAATATTCTGGTATATCATTTTACAACACATTAAATAAATTATTGATTATTAAGGATAATTTAAATTGACCTCAAATGGAGGTCACACCCACTCTATACTTAACACCGTCATAAATTGCGCTTTTTTAATAATGGCGTTTTTCTCCATTAAAAATGGGGATTAACGACAAATTTTAGACTATGCAAAAGCGCAAATTGTATTTCACGCAAAAGTTTTTGCACGCAAAAACTTTTGCGTGAAATGGTGAACAGTATATGTTGTAAAGTTATATCATATTTCTGTGGAAATCAACCGTAGTCAGATTTAATTCAGAATCGTAGTATAGTACTATAAAACTATACACTGGATATACAATACCGGCTTGAATTTTCTTAATGCCTCCTAACGCGGCTAAAACTCTATAACCCGTGCCATAGTTTATATCGAAATATTCTCTATAGAAAGCCTTAGTGACTATGTCAACCGACGCTTCACGAGGAACAATTATTCTCATTTCATCCTCAACTTCTATTTCAACTTGACCTCTCGTGTATTCGTCGAATTGTGCAATGTCATCAAGTTGTTGTGCAATATCTCGGATAATTTTACGATCAGGTAATATAGAATCAAGACACTGCAATATATCACCCGTGTTCATTCAATGAAGTCCTCCACGCTTATATTTACAGAATAAAAGTCCCTCGTCGTCAGGATATCCCAATACTCTATTGGCACTTTTTCCAATTTTAATTTCATGAGTATAATGTCCCTCCGGAGGGTTAAGCTTCTTTATCCCGCTTTGTCCATAAGGTCCTACTATGCCTTTTTTTACAGCGCTACGAAATTTTTTAGCGTCTTTTGGACCAGCAAGTTTATCCAACTTTGAGTCTAATTTAGGGTCAATTCTATCCGCATTATGCACCAACACCCCATCCTCACCAACAAAGTAATTATGGGTATTGGCAACGGTGAGATTATACACCAAATCACGGCGGACGCGAGTCAAAACTTCCTCAACAACAACGGTCGTGCCATTGTGCAATTCCAAAACTTGCCCAACTTTCAAGCTACTAGCCGAATTCCAGCCTTTGCCCTTGATATAGAACGGATGATCAGCTGTGGCTTCAATGGACTTTCCAGAATCAAGCGTTATCTCAACCAAGCGATATTGCCCTTCCCCTTGAATCAAATCAGTGACGAGTTGATAGCTGGTTTTTCCTGTGTTTTCATCCATTGAAAGCACTTTTTCACCGATTTTGATTTTTTCAATCGGTTTGAGGCCTTCTTCTGTGTGAACTAAGGTGCCAGCAGAGAAGCTGTTTGGTAATGAACAACTTTCTGGAGGTGAGGATTTTCTGGGTTTGCCTAGTTTGGGTCGGCGGCCGCCCCAGTTTAGAGGGTTAAGGCAGGAACTCCAGCAGTTGTTTTCGACGAATCCGCAGGCTGAACCACCTATTGCATTAGCTATCACGTTGGTGGCGGCGCAGGCGGCTAGACAACGAGCGTATTGTGTGGCGGCTATGCCGATTAGGGGGGCGATTTCGCCTGTGGGATCGTATAAATTAACGGGATCGCTGTGGGCGTAGAGGTAGCCGTTTAAGCCGCCTTCTAAACCGATGGGATCGAATTGCAGGTAGCGGCCGGTGCTGGGATCGTAATCTCGCTGGTAATTGTAGTGTAACTCGGTTTCGGTATCGAAGTATTGGCCTGGAAAACGTAGGGGGTTGTCTACCAAATCGGTTTCGACTTGGGCTTCGCCAAAAGCTTTGTAATGGGCTTCCCATACGATGTTGCCCTGACTGTCTGTTAGCTTTTGCGGGGTGCCGAGTTGGTCGTTTTGGTACCAGTAATAGCTGCCGTTTTGGGTTTGGAATAAGGGATCGCTGGTCCAGAAGCTGTCGGGTAAATAACCGTAACCCTTTATTTCTACTCCATTTTCGTCGTATTCACCGACTAGGCCTTCGTCGCTGTATAGGAAGTAGGTTTTGACACCTTCTACTTCTTTCCATAAACGGCGGCCGAATGGATCGTAACCATAATTGGCCAGTGAGGTGTTGTCTTCTTTTACCTCGGATAGGCGGTTTTCAATATTATACCCATAATCTGTGACTTGGTTGCCTTTGGTTTTTTTGACCAGATTATGGTTCAGGTATTCAAAGGCTGCGCCATTGTCACTCAGTAGGGCATTGTTGGCATCATAACTAGATTCTTCGGTAACTTGGCTTGCGGTTAGGCGATTGCCAAGAGGATCGTAAGTGTAATGCTCGTCATCAAGTACTGGGTTGGTGGCCTTGAGTAGGCGGTACAGCTTATCGTACTCGTAACGGTATTCACCATGTTCTGTGATCTTCTTGGTGAGGCTGTCTGTTGGTGAGTACTCGTATTGATAATTCATCAACACTTGTTTCAGCGGATCTTTCACCACCTTGGACTGCAAACGCATTACCGGATCATAATCCAGATTAACTTGGCTGCCACCGGGTAGGGTGATTTTCGCGGGGCTGTTCCAATGATACTGGTTGTAGGTGAT
>QNEL01000482.1 GCA_003645185.1 Candidatus Parabeggiatoa sp. nov. 3 | reverse complement strand
TTCAAAATCTATTGTGTATTATATAAAAAGTCACAAGTCGTTTTTGTGACCTAGGGAGCTTACCCCTTAAACATAACTAATTCTACTGATTTTTGGTGGTTTTGGCGTTTTTAAGTAAGAGTTTATCTCAATTGTTTATTGATGTACCTATCAGTTTATAAAAAAAATTCAACACAAAATTCACAGAATAGCATAGAATAGTACAGAGTATAAGTATTAATACAAACTGATAAATGATATCAATAACTTGACAAACAATTGAAGTTATACTCGGTGTGGGAATAAACTTTCAGGCAAAAGTTCGCGCAGCGAACTTTTGCCTGAAAAACTTTTATCATTTTTTGGCAACCCCAGGTTGCCACCTGGGGCTATGATCTCGCTACGCTCGGTAACGAAGTTTCACGTTCAACCCCTACGGGGTTGTGCTGTATTTTTAATGGACTCAATAATTCATTTTTCAATTAAACAATAAGGAAAACAGCGTATGCTTTCTAAAATTGGCATGAAATTTGATGGGGGGGGGGAGATCACCTCAACCCATTGATAATGCTAAAAAATGTTCGTTACTTCGGCTTAACGAGCAAAGTGCATCTAAAAGGCGCATTGGGTTATATCTCGCTCGGTGGCTTGGGTGGGCAGCCATTGCGTTCAGCCATTCCCTATCTTCTACCCCTTGTTGGGACATCGGCTTGAACACCTCAACTGCCATCTGTTTCTGTTCGGTCGCACCATCTGTCAACGTCTCCCGGACTCTAACCGGAGATATTGATACGCCTTCGGTAAACGTCACACAATGCGACTCTGAACTAACCACTGCAACTTGTTCCACACCATATAATACCACCGCCACCGGTCCTCACTATTACGTAAACACATCCGAAACACCTAATATCTACTTTAAGTGTAACCGGGTCGCCGCCACCGGCGGCACTGAATATCAACCCAGCGAATTGTATACACCAATTTCTCCTCCACCAATCTCGGTCCAAAATACCAGTACAGTGCCCACGCCTTTTCTCGTCCCCTTTGCTCCGCTAACCGCATTCTTTATCATCATTTTGGGGCTCGGTGCTATAACTTCTCTTTGGCGAAACCTACACAAAAGCCACAAATAACTCCTTAAACGCACGAGTACAAAGAATTTAAACCACTCACAACGAATGGCCATTTGGGTTTATTCGTTGTGATTTTTTTAAAATTCTTTGTACTCTCTGTATAAAAACCCAATGACCAAATTCCTCACCATATTTTGTGTGCTTGCTATAATAGGAATTGCCGCTCTTCAATGGCATGTCCTCCTACCAGCAATCAACTTCCTGAAGTTTGATTCTGGCTAAAATTTGCGGCTTCTTCATTCATCTCTTTCTTTGATAACACTCTGATTATCACCGAACAAATCCTTCGACATGGCGACAATGGTTTTGCATTGGAAGTAGCGAAAGAATGTTCGGGGCTATCGGCATCTTGGCTCCTATTGGCTGCCATTATCGCCTTTGAAAGTCCTTGGAAACACAAACTCTGGGGTTTTGTACTTGGCTTCCTTACTCTCCAAATCATCAACATCGTCCGCATTATCATTTCACGCAAAAGTTTTGCTCGCAAAACTTATTGCCTGAAATGGATATATTTGGTTAGTCACCACCACCTGACTTGAGCTTTTAGACGTTAAATAGGTAGCTATTATATGACGATGCTAAGTATAATCTGAACAACGATAAACTAAAGTAAGTTGGTACGAAAAACGACACCAAACTAAAGTGGGTACGAAAAACGACGAAAAACGGAAGAGTTATAAAATCTCTTAAAATTCATATCGTTAGAGTTTTCAACACAAAAAGTTAGAATCAGGAAAATTTTATCCCTAGCTGACCCAAATTATTATCCTGATTATTTTTAACTACCCTTCCCTACTCTGCCACAACAACCCTATCACGTCCTTGTCTTTTCGCCGTATAAAGTGCCGTATCGGCCGCCCGCAACACCTCTTTAAATTGTGGGCCATGTTCGGGGAAACAAGCGACACCGATTGATAAAGTAATTATCCCTAGATTCTGGTTATCATGTTTAACGATCAATTTTTTCACATTATTCTTGATGACTTCTGCTCGTTTTTCAACCACTTCTAAAGCCGCACCGGGTAAAATAAGCGTAAATTCTTCACCACCATACCGGCAAGCAATATCGCCCTTTCGGATATAGTCATTTAAAAATTGACCCAATTTTTGTAACACCACATCACCTGCTGCATGTCCATAAGTATCATTGAATTGTTTAAAGTGATCAATATCAACCATCAAAATACCGACGGGCACTTGGTTTCTATCCGCTCGATATAACTCACGTTCCAAAGTATCATCTAGGTATCGACGATTATAAAGGCCCGTCAGCGCATCACGAATAGATTGGTCTTGAAACGTTTGACGCAATTTAATATTAGCCAATGCCAATGCAATCTGTTCAGAAACGGTTTCCGCTAAACGTTGGTGTGCCTCATTCAAGTGACTTGATGCCAATTCAGGTTGAGCGATATGTAGCAAGCCCAGTAATTCGCCTTGCGCTATCATGGGAACACACATATAAAGGGGGGATGTAGCAGAAAATAAGTGATTACAAAGCGGATGCGTTTGTTTATTGAGCATATAATACGGCCGCTTTTGCCGCAGTGCCCAGCAATCTGTTGGCGCAAATATTACCTCCTCAGTGTTTGTCGAGCATTGTCCCCATGTCGCCACATTTTCTAATGTCACTGAAGAGTCTTCAAACATCGCTAACATCCCGATAGTATCGGGAAATAACTGCCCCATAAAGCGAACAATAACCGTATAAGCCTCTTCCACCGTTAAGCAAGTTTGCAATAAGTTACCCATTTGACTCAATAAACTAATCTCTTGATTCCGTTGAGCTAATTCATTCAGTCGAAGTTGAAGTTGTTCATTAGTTTGTCGCAAAGATTCTTCTACTTGCTTGATTTTAGTGATATTTTGCGCGGTGCCTAAAAAACGATGTGGTTTACCGGCCGCATTTCTGATCAATTTGCCAAAAGCTTGTACATAGCAAATAGTGCCGTCAGGCCGAACGATACGAAACTCAACCTGATAGGATCGACCGTCATAAATAGCGTGTTCAAATGCCTGTAACACCATATCGCGATCATCTGGATGGAGGGCCGCTTCAAAGATTTCAGGGTTGATTTCGGTATTAGGCGACAAACCGAGAATACGAAACATTTCTTTTGACCATTCTTCCTGACCCGTAATCAGGTTCCATTCCCAGTATGCTAAATGGGCAATATGTTGCGCTTCCGCAAGGCGAGCTTCACTGCGGAGCCGTTTTTCTTCCGCCTGTTTATGTTCTGTGATATCTCGTCCTAATAAAACCAGCCCTTTGCGTTTACCCTCAGTGTCAAAAATAGGCACTTTAATCACATCAAAAACGCGATAACCCTGCCGTGTCGGAATCACCTCTTCAGCACGACTGAGTGTCGTTTTCTGCCATGCCAACTTATCTGAGGCCTCACAGGCAAGAAAGGCCTCTCGATAGAGGGGATGAGTAAACCGCGCCAATTCGGCATCCGTTTTACCCTGATAATCCACCTCCTCAAGTTGAAACACTTTCAGTATGGCTTGATTCGCTTCCAACCAACGCCCTTCTCCATCTTTAAAACAAATCATATCGGGAGAGGCATTGATCTGCGTGCGTAAAACTTCTTCGCTTGCGTACAATTGTTCTGACCTGTCAGTTATCAGTTATCAGTTATCATGTCAATTCTTGTTAATTAGTGATTATTATATCAATTATCAAAAGCTTGAGATTTGTTATGTCGAAAGGCAAGAGATTTATTTTTAGTTTGCGTATTGGAGTGCAAACTTTAGTTATAGCGTTTCCCGATTGCATGAAGTACAAAAGCGAATCAATCATAAAAATTAATTAAAACGCTAAGGCCCTGAAAGGGTTTTTCAGGTAAAAGTTTCGCGGAGCGAAACTTTTACCTGAAAATGTGAATAGCCCCAGGTGGAACCTGGGGTTCCAAAATAGATTCAAAAAATTTGATGCAACCCCAGGTTGCACCTGGGGCTATCCACATTCAACCCCTACGGGGCCTTAGCGTTTTTATCTGCAACCCCAGGTTGCACCTGGGGCTATTCACATTCAACCCTTTCAGGGTTGTGCGTTTTTATCTGTGGTTTTTATGATTGATTCTGTACTTCATTCAATCGGGAAACGCTATAGCGTCTTTTCGTGCATATTTTTTTTATGGGCTACCTTTCTTGGCACCATTTTTCAATTTGAGCTTTAATCAAATCACGAATTTCTCTCGTTTTCGCGAGTTTCTCATCTTCTGTACCCGTCAATGCGGATGGATCAGGGAAACCCCAATGCAATTGTGCCGCTATGCCTGGAAAAACAGGGCAACGCTCTGCACTGCTTTCATCACAAACTGTCACAACATAAGTATATCTTTTAGCTGCCTCCACTAAATCTGAAACAGCTTGAGTTTGCTTGTGGGAAATATCAATGCCAACTTCTTGCATCACTTTGACAACTAAAGGATTCAGTGTGCCTGGTGATAAACCAGCACTTTCTGCTTCAAACTGTTCACCACAAAAGTGATTTAACCAAGCTTCTGCCATTTGGCTTCTAGCACTGTTATGTATGCAGACAAATAAAACCTTTTGTTTTTGCATTGATACTATTCCTTATTAAAAATATGTTTTTATGCGATTCAAGATTTCACGCAAAAACGGTATTTAGCGAAGCCTCTCTTCGGTTCACTTAAGAAGTTGCGTGCAACTTTTGTGTGAAATGGAAAATTCAAATATTAACATTAACAGCGAGTTAGCAAAACTATTATACTGTCCACCGTTATAATCTGCGTATTTGCTTAGTCACCACCACCTGACTTCAGCTTTTAGACAACTGCTTTAGCGAAGCGCACCGAAGGTTCACGCCAAAATTTTTGCGCGCAAAAATTTTGGCGTGAAAAGCTGTTGGCCGTTAGAACTTATTTATAAGATTTTAGAATGCTTTGATTTGAGATAATTCAAACGCTCAATCGGATTCTTATTGCCACTCTCAGATTTTGATCAAATAAACCAATGTCGTGTGCGATTAACGAGATGCACGATAAATAACATGATGGGCTACTTCTACCAATACGCCAACAACAGGAGGCACCGATTAACGCGACAGGCCCTGCAATTTCAATCGGCACACGCCACAACCATGCCCATGTATAGGCAATGGCTGCAACACCAAAACTTTGAATAATCAATAGGATAGCAATCAATAAAATCACAATAGGTTGCGCTAGAATCGTTTCGCCTTGAAAACCGAACAGTAAAACTACCGTCAAAAGTAAGCCTATGATAGCCTATAATGGTGGGCAAACGAGTAGAGACTTCGTCTCTACTCGTTTACCCACCCTACATTTAATCATTTAATATTTAATATAAAAATCAAATACTTATGTTTTTTGTCCTGTACATAGAAATTTATATTCATATCTAAAAATACCCATATATATAAATCAAGCTTCTTCTCCTAAAAAATATAATTCGCTATTGCCAATTCCTAAAAAATATAATTCGCTATTGCCAATTCATTATATTGATTTATTTATTTAATCGCACAACGTGCGCTTTTTTGATTGGATATTGAAACGATATTTTTTTTTATCCGTGCTAAAAGGAGCGATGTTTTGGATACCCAAAACGGTTTTTTGTAAAACGCTCACAACCCAAGAGGGTAATTTAGGATGTAAATCATAATAAACCCAAAGCCCATCACG
>QNEL01000481.1 GCA_003645185.1 Candidatus Parabeggiatoa sp. nov. 3 | reverse complement strand
TTCGTGTATTTTGAAATGGGGCAACCACAAGGGATTGCCCCTACGCAATGCCATGTAGGGGCAATCCCTTGTGGTTGCCCTTTGCGCTAAAATATCTGTTTATTTGTGCTTCAGTACTTAGCACTACAATCACCGCCACTATTAGAAAATAGAGGAATGGTGGGCAACAAAAACCCGTTACCCACCCTACAAGAAAGACTGTTTCACGCAAAACGGATAATTTATTTTTTTGGATATGATGAAAAAAACACCCCCCTCGCAAGGGCATTTAATCAAACAGCCTGTTGTCATAGATTTAATCAAATTGCTCAGAAACTCAAAACTATCTGAAAACGAGCAAGGCATCGTCAAAAGACGATTGCTTGAGAATAAAAAATCGTTTGGAAAAGTGCTACAAGATATAGTCATGCAAGCCAAACAAGAAACAGGCACCGTTGATATGCCTGAATCGCTTAAACAACTCGAAAAAAAAGAAGGCAAAGAAATCAGAAGTTTTGATGCCATCGCAAAAGTGCTGTCACGGGAGTTTCCACAACTGCTCCAATTCATATTGGAGGAATACGAAGTTGAAGCCGAAAAAACTCAGGCCTTGATTGGAAGAGAGTTCATTGCCATCAAACGGATTGCCGATGTCATTTTTGAGGCTAAAGACAAAAAGGGCAATGAAGTCATCATTCACATAGAATTTGAGAGCGAATACAAATCAGATGACAAGATGGATCAGAGAAAACTGGAATATCGACATCTGATGGAAATGGACGAAGACTACCAAGGGAAAATGATTCTTTGCAACGTCTTCTATATCAGAGGTTCCCCAGAAGACAAGGAGATGATTGAAGAAAGGCAAGTCAAACTGCCGACATCGGATCCCAGATACTCAGGAGAATTGAAATACAAAGCCTATCATCTGAGTTTGATGAATATTGAAACGATCATCAATCGAAACCTGCCCTTTCTGCTCCCGTTTGTTGTCGAATCCGAGTTGCGAAGCATTAACGACGCATCGACAAGCAAAACAACCGGGCTAATGCCTTCAGTTCAAAAGCAAATTGACGAGCATGAAGCTGCACTCAAGCAAATGATTGATGCCCTCACAGACGATCAAATGGAAAGTTTGCGAAACACCGTTGAATACTTATGGGGAAAATCTTATAGTAAAGAAGTGTTCAACAAATCAACTTTACTAACGCTTATGAGAGAACAACTGAATTTCCGACAAAAAGACATCCAGTGGGGCATCAGAGAAGGAAAAACTGAAGGAAAAACTGAAGGAAAAACTGAAGGAAGAACTGAAGCCCTGAACGTGGCGAAACTGATGCTACAAGAAGGCGAACTCACCACAGAACAAATGGAATATTTTCTCGAACGCATGGCAAAATTGGATGAGAAAAAATAATGGCTAAAACGAGGCAGTTTGATTGAAACAAATTGAGACTTATCTAATTTGTTCCCCAATGTCTCGTAGGGTGGGATCGCTTAGCGGCATTGAACTTAATATTATCCCAAAATCCCACCGCCCGCTTGCCCACCATCCCTAAATTCGCTACACTTCATGGGTTTATCTAATAATTTTATATCACAGCGTTTCGCATTAACCATTAACCAATCCTGTTTTTTATTTAATGCTCACGCAAAGCCGCTAAGACGCTAAGAACTGATTTCTTAGCACCTTTGCGCCTTTGCGTGAAAAATGACATGATTGATTATGTGGAATTTGGATGCCGGCATTAGCCCATTATTTTGGTTATCAATGGGCGCGTGTTTTTCACAGGGAATTTACCATTCATTGTAGAACAGATCAAAAACAACTAAAAAGTCACTGTTTTTTGAAGACAAACCGAGTGCAGGAGAGTAGAAATAGCCTTGAAACTTAAACCAGATGATCACGCAGCTTGGAACAATCGTGGCATTGCGCTTTACAAATCAGGCAGTTATGAAGACGCAATAGCCAGTTATGACAAAGCCTTGCAATTCAAACCCGATTATCACGAAGCTTGGCACAATCGTGGCAATGCGCTTGCTGATTTAGGCCGTTATGAAGACGCAATAGCCAGTTATGACAAAGCCTTGCAATTCAAACTGGATGATCACGAAGCTTGGTACAATCGTGGCAATGCGCTTGCTGATTTAGGCCGTTATGAAGACGCAATAGCGAGTTATGACAAAGCCTTGCAATACAAGCCTAATGAACCGTTATATTTAAAATGGCGTGACAAGGCGTTGGATAAATTGAACAACTCATCAAAGTAGCTTAATTGGATGATGATATCCCTGCGATTACCAGAGATGTTCCTGATTCTGATGAACAAGGATTTGTTGCAATGGGTATGGGGGCTTATTCGCGTCGTAGTTGTTGATAGAACGCTGATTGTCATGATTGTCATGATTTACGCTGATTAATCAGTGGGCAAGCGTTTGGTTCGACTTGAGGAATCATTTGAAGTCAATGGCGACAGCGATCCCACCCTACGAGATATCGTTAGCGATTTAATAATGGAGATTCAAGGAGTTCATCAATATAGTAATTGTGCTTTTTTTGCCCTTGTCATCATAACAAGCAATTCATTGGCTTGTTCAAGTCTCGTCATTTGTTTTGCAAGTGTTGTCATTTTTTTTATGACTACCTATCACTTGATGTTCAAGTTTTTTTATAAAGCCAAACTGCTAAGTACTGAACCATAAATTTTCAGGTATATTTAAAAAAACAGAAAGGGGGTTGTTAAATACCTGTTTATTTGTGCTTCAGTACTTAACGATAAAGATTGTATGTATTATTAATAAAGGATTTAAACTCAGTAGCACCACGATCTAATCCCTTCTTATATACAATCCTTGTAGTTATATTATAGTCTCAATTTGGCAAACGGCATAGATTTACTATACAATCATCAACTTAAATAACAAGCGAGAACAAACCATTATGCGTAATAGCCTTCATTTTATCAGCCGCCCAATATTTGGGGCGATTTGGATCGTGTTTTTGCTCACGGCCTGTGATCCGCCGACATCGGAGCAAAAAGCGCCCGTCGAAGAGATCATCAGGCCTGTCAAAACGATCTTACTCACGTCTCCTGAAACCAAACGCCCCCATCGTCATCCTGGCAAGGTTCAGGCCTTTCAACGGGCAGAATTGGCCTTTCGAGTACCGGGTACTTTGATTGATTTACCCGTCAAAGAAGGTAAAGATGTGAAAAAAGGGGCCATTTTGGCGCGTCTTGATCCTAGAGACTATAAAACCAATGTCGCTAAAGTCAAGAGTACAATCGCTCAAGCACACGCTCAATTGAAGGCGATGAAAGCGGGGGCGCGGCAGGAGGATGTCAACGTGTTACGGGCAGAAGTGTTAGCCGCACAGGCCCGTTTTCAAGAGGCTAATCAGCAATATGAACGTTATCAAGATTTGTGGCGGAAACGGGTGATTTCTAAAGCCAAATATGATCAGCAAGAAAGTGCTTATAATGTGGCTAAGGCACAACTGAATACCACTAAGCAAAACCTCCACAAAGGTAAAGCCGGTGCTAGGCAGGAAGATATTGAAGCCATGATGTCGAATATCAAGGGCTTGGAAGCACAACTGGAAGCGGCACAAGATGCCTTGAATGATACCTATCTCAAAGCCCCTTTTGCGGGTGTCGTGGCTAAAAAACGGGTTGATAATTATCAGCATGTCCAAGCTAAGGAACCTATTTTGATTTTTCAAGATATTTCAAAGCTTGATATTGTGATCAATGTACCAGAACAATTTGTGGTTCATGCCAAAAAACCTGAATTTTATCAAACACTTGCTGTATTTGATGCCGTGCCTGGTAGGGAATTTCCATTGGAAATCAAAGAATACTCAATGGAGGCTGATCCCAAAACGCAGACTTATCGCGCTGTGCTCACCATGCCCGCGCCTGCGCCTGAAGATGTCAGAATTTTACCCGGTATGACGACAACGGTGATTATCACCGAAAAAAAGACGGCTACGACGGCTACTCGTACACCCAATTCAGTCTTTCTCGCGCCTGTCAGCGCCATCTTTGCTGATGAACTCGATAAACAATATGTCTGGGTAGTCGAACCCGATAGCATGATGGTGCAAAAACGTGAGGTTAAAGCAGGTGATTTAATTGGTGAGAGTATCCGAATCATTGAAGGCGTTAAAATGGGTGAACGGATTGTCACAGCCGGCGTTCATTTTCTACAACCCGGACAAAAAATTCGGTTGTTAGAGGGCGGATATTGAAATATTCTGATTATAATTTCAAAGCGGGAGAGGGCGAACACGCAGGTTCGCCCCTACAAGATTTGGCGTAGGGGGCGAACCTACGTGTTCGCCCTTTCAAATAAAAGGCCCATTTGGCGTAGGGGCGAACCTGCGTGTTCGCCCATTTTCCGCGTAGGGGCGAACCTACGTGTTCGCCCTTTCAAATAAAAGGCCCATTTGGCGTAGGGGCGAACCTGCGTGTTCGCCCATTTTCCGCGTAGGGGCGAACCTTTGTTATCGCCCTTTCAAATAAAAGGCCCATTTGGCGTGGGGCGAACCTGCGTGTTCGCCCATTTTCCGCGTAGGGGCGAACCTACGTGTTCGCCACAGGCTGTTGTTGAGTAATACAATGAATACTGCCCCCCCCATAAATGATATCAAGCGTATTAACCGGTACAACTTGCCGATCTGAAAACGCTTTTGTTAAGCTTGCAATGGCTGCGTTATCGGCTGGATCATCAAAAGTCGGCATGATAACGCCACCATTCGCTATATAAAAATTAATATAAGACTGGGCTAAGCGTCGCCCATTATGATCATCGCGGTGGGCCGGTTGTTCTATTTCAATAATCTCTAATTTGCGGCCCTGGGCATCGGTGGCGCACCGTAGGCGGTGTAAATTATCTTGTAAAGCCGCATAATTGCTATCGCTTTTGTCGTGGCAAGTCAGGGCTACGACGACACCGGGGCGTATAAAGTTTGCCAGATTGTCGATATGCCCCGCCGTTTCATCATCTTGTAAACCTTCTCCTAACCAAATCACTTTATGGATACCGAGATATTTGCACAGCAAATCTTCAATATCCAAACGATTTAAATTGGGATTACGGTTCGGATTGAGCAAGCATTCTTCACTGGTTAAGACGGTGCCTTGCCCATCAACATGAATCGCGCCACCTTCTAAAATGAAAGGGGCCGCATAACGGCGTATCTGAAGATGCGCTAAAAGGCGCTTTGCGAGCATCGCATCTTGTTGATAATCAGCCAACGATTCGAGATTTTCTCCCCAAGCATTAAATTGCCAATCAATCCCAGCTAATCCGCCTTGCCCGTCAATGATAAAAGTCGGCCCCGTATCACGCAGCCAAGTATCATCTATGGGTAAAGACATCACTTCAATACCTTTTCCACATAATTGCAAAGCCTCTTCAACTTGATCCGCTAAAGCCACCATTTTAACAGGCTCAAATTGAGCAATGGCTTGCGCCACGGCGACATAACGGGCCCGAACACGGCTTAAATCAAAAGGCCAGCTTTCGGCGCGACACGGCCAACCTATCCAACAACACGTATGGGGATGCCATTCGGCAGGCATATAAAAATGATCGAGCAGTGGTGTATTCATGGTTTATCAATCTGAAAAGGAAACGTTAAGCTTAAATGCTTGACTCTTATTTCTGGGTTTGGTTTACTAAACAATTATCTTGTAAGTACTGAACCATAAATTTTCAGGTATATTTAAAAAAACAGAAAGGGGGCAACCACAAGGGATTGCCCCTACGAACCGCCCGTAGGGGCAATCCCTTGTGGTTGCCCTTGGTTGTAAAATA
>QNEL01000480.1 GCA_003645185.1 Candidatus Parabeggiatoa sp. nov. 3 | reverse complement strand
CCATAAATTTTCAGGTATTTTAATTAAAAGAAACAACCAAGAAGAGGGGCAACCACAAGGGATTGCCCCTACGGGCGGTTCGTAGGGGCAATCCAGGGCGAATGCCCCTTGCGGTAAAATACCTGTTTATTTGTGCTTCAGTACTTATCTTTGTCGTTATAAAAGAAGATTAGAGCAAAACTTTGCTTAGATTTAATCCTTTATTATAAACAATCCTTGTCGTTAACTGTTTTTTGAACGATTTATAAAAAACTTGAACATCAAGTTTAAACCGGGTACCACCACGATCCAATCCCTTCATATACAATCCCTGTCGTTAACGGTTTTTTTTATCGATTCATCATTCGTTGTACTCAACTAAAAATAAAATATATATGCTTAATAATCAACACATTACAAATAATTGCCAAAAAGCCATTAGTCTTTCACGCATCAAAATCTGTCAGATCAAATGCTTTGATGAAATTGAAATCAAGTTGAACTCGTCTCATAACACCACTTTAATCATTGGTGTCAATGCTAGAGGAAAATCGACTCTATTGCAACTGATTGCTTTGGGGCTCAATGGTATTAAAACCGTGCCTTTTCCTTATAGCTGGAAACAAGTTGTCAAAACGAATGCTCATCACGGCACTTTTGAAATGGATATCGTGTTTGACGGCAACATAACCCAATTAAAATTTGAGGTTAATCAAGACGACTCCATCACTTGTCTACAAGGCAATGACGCGCTCAAATCAATGAAAGATCACTTTTTATTATTCGCTTATGGTGCCAATCGGCATATCAAACTGGAAGATCCCAAACCTTATCAAGAATTTGATGCCATAGCCACTTTATTTGGCGAAAACGGTTATTTGAAACATATCAGAATCAGTAGCACTTTTGAATATGTGAATAAGCATTTCAGAACGATTCAACAACTCATTAATGCCGTTCTTGAAAAATCCGATCATGAAAATAACGTCACATTGGAGGCTTATGATGCGGAAAGTCTCTATTTTAAAACGCCCTCTAACCCTCAGACACACATTTCTGTTGAAGCCTTATCTGAAGGATTTAAATCAACCTTTGTCTGGTTATTTGACATGATCATCCGAATTGCTAAAAAAGGTGGAAACCTGAACAATGCTCAAGAGATTACGGGATTGGTTTTGCTCGATGAAGTTGACTTACACTTACACCCCAGTTGGCAACGCACTATTTTGTCAAGTATCGAGACGGTATTTCCTAAGATTCACTTTATAGTCTCAAGCCATAGTGTCTTTGTTGCACAATCAATCAAGCATGACAATTTAATTGCGCTGGAATGGGAGAATGGACATTGTGTGGTGATTGGCAACGATACGCGCCTAGAAAGAAGCTATAGTGCTGTTGCAAGAGAATTGTTTAAAATCTCCTCACCGTTTAGCTATGACACTGAACAGAAAATCGACACATTTTATGCCATGCAAAAAAAGATTAGACATCATGAAACCATTAACGAAGAAGCTTTTGTCAATTTAGTCATTGAGATTGCAAACAAAGGCCTTGAATTGGAAGGGGTAATGCGCAGGGAAATTCAAAGCTTAGAACGACGAACAGGAAAAACATTCAACTTATGGAAAAGATAAACCGTACCAAGGCTCCTGACTGGTTAAAAGAAAAATGGCAGGAATGGGGAAAAAAATGGCAACGCAAATATGAAGCCACTCAAAAAAGTAGTGATTTTCAGTGGTATAGACATAAAAAACAGGGCTATGATGAATTCGTTTTGTCATAATAGCGTGGCACTAAATAATAGGGATTCGTTATCTATAGCTAGGAGAGAAGCCGTGTTCGGAATCAGCCTCATGCACGGTTTTGAAGACGAGTTTAACATCATTAATAGCTCAAAAAATTAATGGGGCCGGCACAAAAAGACGCTACCCACCCTACGGTACAATTTGCCATGAAGGGGTAGTGCTTCTTGTGTTAATAGCTTTTCTGTCGTTTTGTCATAATAGCGTGCCACTAAATAATAGGGATTCGTTATCTATAGCTGGGAAAGAAGCCGTGTTCGGAATCAGCCTCATGCACGGTTTTGAAGACGAGTCTCTTGTGGTGACATAGGGGGCTTAGTTTAACATTAATAGCTCAAAAAATTAATGGGGCAGGCAGCAAAAAGACGCTACCCACCCTACGGTATATTAGACAAGGCAGATAACAAAGGTTCGCCCCGACAAGGGCGAACACGCAAGGGCAAGCCCCTACTAGATAATATTTCTAGGCACAAACGACATACTGCGAAATTCCTGTTTGTACTTGGATGCGCCGAGTTTGGCGACTTTCGCTACACCCATCTTGAAGTTGTAGTTGCCGCTGATTTGGTCAACAACACGCGCTATCAGGGAGTTGGAAGGCTGACGGGTATCCAGCATATTAGCGTACAGCATCCCTTTCTTGATGTGCGGGGTGACGACGGCAACGGCGGTGACGGCCGCTTTGGACAGTTCTATATGGCCTCGCTTCATCAATTCTGAGAACTGGAAGTGGTCATTGTGTACGCCAAGGATGGTGTCTTTGTGGGCTGCAACGCGATCCGAGTACAGCATCACGTAGTCGCCCGATTCTATGCCACGCATCTTAGCATCTTTGGGGTGAATTTCTACGAAGTTTTCCGGCCAGCGTTGTGTGATATAGGGACGGCGTTCTACGTCGTCAAAACCGGATTGCCAGATTTCATTGATGCGGCCGTTGCTCAACCATAATTCATCCTCTTTGGGGCTTAACCATGTCCAGAAGTCAGAAAATAGACTCCAAGGATGTTTTTGTAGGTTGATTTTGCCCGTTTGGGTGTTGAAATGGGTGAGTTTCTTGTTGGCCATGTTGTCTTCACCAGGGCCGTTGGTTCCATACCGATCGGCCGCTTGTGCGGCTGTCATGGTGGTATCGTGTAGCCGTTTGGTGCCTTTCAGTTCTCCATTGTCATTAATGAAGGTGGGGCCTTGGATGCCGTCTGCTCCGAGTAAGCGCATTTGCTCATGCAGGGTACGTCCATGACGGTGAGCGTAGATTTTTATCATGTGGTAAGCTTTGCGCCCTGTACGGCTGAAGCGGGATGATTCTTCGGCAACGTCGTTGGAATTGTTCCAATCAAAGCCGTCAAAGCCCATCCGTTTCGCGAGTTGAGCAATAATCCACCAATCTGGTTTGGCATCGCCTGGCGCATCATAGAATTTTTGATACAAGCGCAGACGGCGTTCACCGTTGCTACGCATGAAGTCTTCTTCGCCCCAAGTGGCCGCTGGGAAGACAATATCGGCAAATTGGGCTCCGATGGGATTGCGGAGATAGATGTCTTGGTCAATAACTACCATTCCGCCGGAATCCGCACGCGCCTTGAGCGTGTCAATGATTTCCTGTTTGTCGTAGCTGCGGACTTGGTGGGGATTGGTAACAACCAGTTCATGGAATTTCTGTTGCAAGCCTTGGGAACCACACATGGCTTGAATCCAAGTGGTACCGACGACATGCGCCATCCGTGTGTGACCAGAAACTAACCAGCGATCGGTGTCCAGAGCCCGACGACGACGACCGGGGACTTTTTCCGGCGATTTGTTCCGTGGCAGTCTACCGCCGCGCCGTCCACCGCGTTGATGTCCGCCAAAGCGTCCAACCACTTGGCCGGGACGACCACCGGCACCACAGAGGGTTGCTAAGGAGGAAACTGCGTTGGTATTACCGGTGTTGTTTGACCAGTAAAAGCCTTTTTCAATGCCAATAGATGTCTTAACGCGAGTACCGTTGTCTTTTGGCTTGGCTATCCATTCGGCGGCTGTGCGAATTTTCGCGGTATCAACGCCGGTAACTTCGGCTGCTTTGTCCAAATCGTATTCTGGCTGAGACAGCAACCATTTTTTGTAGTCTTCAAACCCGTTGGTTTGGAATTTGCCCCAAGTGGTGCGCCATTGCCAAGGGGTGTTGCGGGTGCCTTGACCAAATCCAGAGTCCGATTCCCATTTGTTGTTGACCCACTTTTCAATCCATTCCTTGTCTTCCCAGCCATTTTCTACGATGATGCGGGCAATGGCCCCTATTAATAGGGTGTCGGTACCGGGATAAAGATCTAAGTGCAGTCCACCCATCTTTTTAGCGAAGGCAATACCGGCAGTTTCACGGGGATTGATCATAATGAGCTTCATGCCCCGATACACGCCCGGCATGATGTGCTGAGTAAAGAGGACCGTTTTGGTTTCATAAGGATCAGTTCCAAAGCACATCAGTACGTCAGCTGAACCCCAATCATCATACGATGGCCCGAAGTTGTCAAAACCTGCATCCCGGAATCCGGGTGTGGAAGTCACATCGGCTGGTGTGTCGTGGAAAGTAAAACTGGCCGTATTGATGTGACGCAATGCGAATTTGGTAATGGCGTAGGTGTTTTCGATGTATTGGTAGGAGTACGTTTTCATCGAATAGGCATTCGCACCATGCTTGGCAATCACATGGTTGGCAACTTCGGCTGCGATATCCAACGCAAAATCCCAAGGCACCGGTTGCAGAATGCCATAAATCCGCATCATAGGTGTGGTTAAACGGTCACGAGTGGGTGTTTGGGGATTGTAGCATTTCTGGGCAATCAGCCCACCGCGCATACTGGAATCGCCATTGGTATTAACCGTCTTGGCATCCTTGTTGGGGGTGATGACGATGTTATGGGGATTCCCGTTGTGCATTACGATATTGTGTTGTGCTGGCGCAACCCAATCCTGTAAGGGATTGCTGGGAAAGTCGATCCCGTAAGCATTCTCGGCCGCTTTGGGGCCGCCGTCAGTGGAACCTAGCGGCCAGCGGTAAACTTTGTAAGCACAGGCGACGATGCAGTAGTCGCAACAAGTGGTTAGCACATCAGCATGTTTGGGTGGCAGTGGCACCCGATCTTCAGGTAGGTAGTAATTTGTAGCCATTGTGAGTGAATCTCCTATGCGCTTATCAGGTTTTCGTTGCGGCCAAACAGTAGGCCCATCATGCCGACTGCGTAAATGTCATCGCCATCCAGTTCCAGCAGAATTTGTGGCAAACTTTGATAGGCTTGACCAGAGACAATGATACCGTGACGGCGTAAATCATAGAGTGACAGATGGAATGGACAGGGGCCTAAGGTACGATGTTCATCAGTGGCTTTATAAGAACCCTGCAATGGGCCACCCTGATGGGTACACATATAGGTAAAAGCCACAACATCGCGCTGTGGGCCTATACCACCGCCGGCCTTGACATTGCCCATTTTGACTAACATACAGTAGGCATTTTTGCCGTCATCGGGATAATTAAAGTTAATGGGTTGATGATCTTGCAACTCGCTCAATTTGGCGAGGAACTTGCGTGGATAACCCACTACACGAGCTTTAAGTTGCTTGGCTTCGGCAGTGCCCGGAAACAAGGTAATCGTCGTGGTGCTGGCAGCGGCAGCCGTCGCGCTGCTGAAGAGTAAAAATTGTCGGCGGTTCATGCAGTGTCCGTGCGCTGTCGCCGAGTCATCATGCGGTTTATTGGTTGTGGTCATTTTTTTTAACTCCGTGAGTACAAGTGCTTTCCTAAATAAACGAATAGAGTCTTACCTGTTTTTGTTTCGATGCGATGCCTCGCGTCTGTGTTTTTGTTTCGATGCGATGCTTCGCGTCTGTGTTTTTGTTTCGATGCGATGCTTCGCGTCTGTGTTTTTGTAGAGACGCGATGCTTCGCGTCTGTGTTTTTGTAGAGACGCGATGCTTCGCGTCTCTGGTTTGTCGAAACGCGATGCCTCGCGTCTGTGTTTTTGTAGAGACGCGATGCTTCGCGTCTCTGGTTTGTCGAAACGCGAT
>QNEL01000479.1 GCA_003645185.1 Candidatus Parabeggiatoa sp. nov. 3 | reverse complement strand
CATTTTGAATCAGATAAACCAGCAGGGCTATTTTTCTGAATCCTTCGGAAACTAAGGCCATTTCAACTTTGCCCCGTTTGGGCATGTCTAAGTAAAAATGCCCCATTTTGTCCATTCTCACTTGTCCACCGAGTTCGTTTTCTAAAGGTTGAATAATCTCATTGAGTTTTGGGGGCAATTTTCTCAACAGGGGCAAATTGAGGGCTTTGCATAAATCATAATGAGTTTCATCAATCGTCATAAAACGTTCTTCATACAAAGCCGTTATTTCAGGGTGTAGCGTTAGCACTTCACGAGAGGGTATGAATACGGGCACTTTATTGAACAGAATGGGGTTAATGGTTTGCTCAAGTTTCACTTCGGTGCGACTATTTTTGGCAAAAGAAAATGCGACGCTTTCAGTGTGATTATCGGGTAAATCCATCAGGGCCGTGATTTGAGTACGTTGACGGCCACTGCCATTACGATTAAGATGCCCCAAACTCTTGGGTTTAAACACAGCATAGAGTTTATCAGCTAAACTTTGCTTACCCGGTTTAGCCAGTGTGTGTAGGATACTATAGCCCAATTTGAGCAAATGGCTTTTTCCCGTCGCATTGTCGCCAATGATGACATTGAGTCCGGGTGAAAATTCAATGCGGGCTTCTGCAAATACCGTAAAATTTTTAATTGTTAATGATTTCAACATGTTATTTTTTTCGTCTCTCTTGATTGAATGATTGCTTGGAAAATTTATTTATTTTTTCACATTTTTGTAGGGTGGGCAAGCGGCTACCCTTGATAGAACGCTGATTAAACTGATGATCATGATTTACGCTGATTAAAGAAAATCAATCATCAGATGTCAAAAATCACTGTCAATCATGATAATCAGTGTCATCAGCGTTCTATCTTTTATTAATTGACACTTCTTATGACAACAAATCCAAACATTGAAAAACTTGATCCGCTTTTAGCGCCTTTACAAGGTATCAATCTGATTGAAGCCAGCGCGGGTACGGGTAAAACCTATACTATTACGACTTTATTTATCCGTTTGATTTTAGAAAAGAATTTGACGGTGGATAAGATTTTAGTCGTTACCTTTACTGAGGCGGCGACGGAGGAATTACGTGATCGCATTCGTCGCCGTTTACGCGAAACCCTGACGGCCTTTGAACAAGAGGATAAAACCGATGATGTCTTAGCCGGTTTGATGCCCCAAGATGAGGCACACCGTGAAGAGGCTATTTTCCGCCTAACCAATGCGCTACGGGGTTTTGATGAGGCCGCTATTTTTACCATTCATAGCTTTTGTTTGCAAATGTTGCAAGATAATGCCTTTGAAAGTGGCGTATTGTTTGATACCGAACTCGTCAGTGATCAATCTCATTTATTGCGCGAAATTGTGGAAGATTTTTGGCGGCAAGAGGTTTATGATGCCGGTAAGCTGTTTACCACTTATTTGTTGGAAAATGGCTATAACAAGCCGAGCAGTTTACTGAAAACCTTGAATTATGGCCAATATGTTGGCCAACCGTTTTTAAAGATTATTCCTGAAGAAGAGGCACCGTTGTTGGAGGCTAAAGCCTTAGCCTTTTACACGGCCTTTAGTGAAACTCAGCTCGTTTGGCATGATCAGGCTAAAGAGGTAGAAGACTTGCTTTTGAATCATAAAAGCTTGAATCGCAATAAATACCGCAAAAATTCAGTTTCGCAATGGTGCAAAGCTGTCGATAGCTTTTTTAATGCCTTATCTATGTCTATCAATGTGCCGGATAAATTGGTGAAATTCACGCCCAGTACACTGGCTAATAGTGTGAAAAAAGCTCAAACGCCGCCGCAACATGATTTTTTTAACCACTGTGAAAAATTACTGACGCATCAAGAAGCTTTGTTTGAAGCGTTTCAACAGCATTTATTGGTTCTCAAACTCAAACTCTTTGATATCGCTGAACAGACTTTGGTACAGAAAAAACATCAGCATCATATTCAATCCTTTGATGATTTGTTGATTAATTTGTATAAAGCCTTAAAAGGCACTCACGGTGACAGTCTTGCTCAATTGATTCGCATAAAATATCACGCAGCCTTGATTGATGAATTTCAAGATACTGATCCAGTGCAATACGAAATCTTTCGTCGCATTTATGGTGACGGTAGTCACATTTTATTTTTAATCGGCGATCCAAAACAAGCGATTTATAGCTTCCGGGGGGCCGATATTTTTACTTATTTAATGGCCTGTCGTGATGCGACGCATCGTTATACCTTGGCAACAAACTGGCGTTCTGAAAAGGATTTGATTGGTGGTGTGAATACCTTGTTTGAAAAAGCGGCGCGGCCGTTTCTCTTTGAAGGTATTTCTTTTCAACCTGTTCAAGCGCCTGATGAAAAACAACGGCCGGCAGAAAAACCCCATTTAAAAATCGAAAGTAAATCTTTACCCCCTTTACAACTCTGGTTTGTTCCCCGATCCTTAGCGAATTGTCCAGAAAATAAGCCTATTACTAAAACTTGGGCTAAGCAACAAATTCCTTTTTCAGTCGGTTATGAAATTGCGCGTTTATTGATGTTGGGGCAAAAAGAACAAGCCTTTATTGGTGATAAACCCTTGGCAGCAGGTGATATTGCCATTTTAGTGCGTACTAACGCGCAAGCTTTGCAAATGCAAAAAGTGTTAAGGCGCTTACTGATTCCCAGTGTCTTGTATAGCCGTGAAAGTTTGTTTACTTCCCATGAAATCTTGGAAATTGAGCGCGTCTTATTGGCTATCGCTGAACCCAGTCATGATGCTTTCATCAAAGCCGCTTTAACCACTGATTTGATCGGCATGTCGGGTAGCGAATTACATCAATTGCTAGACAACGAGCGGGAATGGGAAAACCATTTGAAGCGTTTTCAAGATTATCACGCACTCTGGCAAAACAGAGGTTTTATCAAGATGTTCCGCAGTGTGCTATTAAAAGAAAAAATACAAGCCCATCTTTTAAACTACTCAGATGGGGAAAGACGTTTAACTAATGTCTTACATGCTGGTGAGATTCTACAACAGGCTGCGGTGCAATATAAATTAGGTATCAGTGGTTTATGTCAATGGTTGTCGCAACAGCGACAAAAGGGATCAGCAACGGAAGCTGAGCAATTGCGTTTAGAAAGTGATGAAAAATTAGTCAAAATCGTGACGATTCATAAGAGTAAAGGGCTAGAATATCCTATCGTGTTTTGCCCTTTTGTGTGGGATGGCTATTTGTACAATAGCAAAGGGGAGCAATTTACCTTTCATAATGATCAAGAAGCGTTGACGCTTGATTTAGGTTCCGCCGATCAAGCGCAGCACCGTGAACGGGCTTTAGAGGAAGAACGCGCTGAAAATTTACGCCTGTTTTATGTTGCCGTCACTCGCGCCAAACACCGTTGTTATTTAATATGGGGCCCTTTCAAAGATGCGTCAACCTCCGCCCTTGCTCATTTAATTCATGATGACTGTGATATCGAAAAAACAGATGATGACACGCTGCGGCAAGACTTACACCGCTTAGCAGCCGCCTCTGCCGACTCAGCGCATTGCTTGCAAGTGGCTGATTTACCGATTGACAAATCGCCCTACCAACGTCCGGTTGAAAAAGTAGAACAACTTCAAGCGCGTGCCTTTAGGGGCAAAATTGATAAAACGTGGAAAGTGTCGAGTTTCAGTTCGCTTTCTCACCACGCTGCCACGGATAGCGCAGATCAACCGGATTATGATGATATCACCTTAATGCGGCCAGTCGTTGAACACGATAGCATACCCACTGACACAAAACCTATTTTCAAGTTTCCACGCGGCAAACGAGCGGGTACGTTTATGCATGAACTGTTTGAACATCTGGATTTTACCCAACCCGATCCTGAATTGATTCGGAATCAAATTGAGCATTTTGGTTATGATGTCGAACAATGGGAAGCGGTGATCACAACTTTGGTTGACAATGTGTTGAAAACCCCGCTGGAACCACAGCAACCAGACTTGACATTGTCTCGCATCAAT
Organism: Candidatus Parabeggiatoa sp. nov. 3; assembly: GCA_003645185.1. Taxonomy (GTDB): domain Bacteria; phylum Pseudomonadota; class Gammaproteobacteria; order Beggiatoales; family Beggiatoaceae; genus Parabeggiatoa. Next base: position 1,823 of record QNEL01000479.1, on the reverse strand, counting down.
CATTCTAAACGCTTGAATGAATTAGAGTTTTATTATCCACTGGCCAATATTACGGCTCATGGTTTACATCAGGTATTTGCCCAAGGTGGGCACTCTGCACAGATATCACCAGAAGGGCATCGTCTGACATTTTCCCCCGTGCGCGGATTTATGAAAGGCTATATTGACATGATATTTGAGTATGAAGGGCGTTATTATCTGGTTGATTACAAATCCAATATGCTAGGCAACGATACAAACGATTACCAAGACACTAAGTTAAAAGCTGTGATGGTACGGGAAGCTTATGTACTGCAATATCATCTCTATGTCGTCGCCTTGCACCGCTATTTATCTGTCCGTTTACCCGATTATCGTTATGAAACGCATTTTGGTGGCGTTTATTACCTGTTTTTGCGAGGGATGCAACGTAATTCAGGAGGGGATTATGGCATCTATCGTGATAAGCCGCCAGCAACCTTGATTAATCAATTGTCAGATTATTTGTTTTAAACGACTTATATACTCCGCTAGAAAAGTTTTGTCCCTGGTAAAAACCTGACAGGTTTGCCAAACCTGTCAGGTTTGGCACGAAACTTTTCTGGGCAACTATACTCTGTGAAACTTTGTGGTACTCAGTGAACTCTGTGTTGAAAAAATAATCACTATGAATCCAAATGATGAGAAATATGCAGAAGCCTTGCAGCGTTTGCTTGGTGTGATGAACGATTTACGTGAAAAATGCCCTTGGGATAGAAAACAAACCTTCGAGTCATTGCTTGATTTAACCATCGAGGAAACTTACGAATTATCTGAGGCGATTTTGGAAAACGATTTGGAAGCGGTTAAAAAAGAATTAGGTGATCTCCTACTGCATATTGTTTTTTATTCAAAAATCGCTTCTGAAAAAGAAGCGTTTGATATTGCTGATGTGATGAATACCTTATGTGATAAATTGATTGCGCGCCATCCTCATGTTTATGGTGAGGTTAGCGTTAAAAACGATGCTGAGGTAAAACGCAATTGGGAATTATTGAAACTGAAGGAAAAAGGGGGAAATAAAAGTGTTTTGGCAGGGGTGCCTAAGGCGTTGCCCGCATTAATCAAAGCCATGCGTATTCAAGAGAAAGCGCGTGGTGTCGGTTTTGATTGGGAAGTCAAAGAAGATGTGTGGGAGAAAGTGAAAGAAGAAATAGAGGAATTTCAAAATTGCTTTGAAGTGGGTAATCCTATTCCTATTAATCAAGAAGAAGCCGAAAGTGAATTTGGCGATGTCTTGTTTTCGTTGGTGAATTATGCGCGATTTGTCGATATTAACCCAGAAACGGCCTTAGAAAAAACCAATCAGAAGTTTATCAAGCGTTTTAATTATATAGAAGCCGCGAGTAAACGCGATGGCAAAACTTGGCAGACATTGACATTGGCAGAAATGGATGCGTATTGGGATGAAGCTAAAAGTCATAAAATTTAGTTCGGAGTGCAAAATTTATTTTGCTCTTGGAGTGCAAAATTTATTTTGCTTTTGGAGTGCAAAATTTATTTTGCTCTTGGAGTGCAAAATTTATTTTACTCTTGGAGTGCAAAATTTATTTTGCGGTGGTGCGATTGATAATGAGCCTTTTTTTGGGAATGCACCCGGATCGCATTTGCATACATATTTGATATATAGCGTTTCCCGATCTCATGACGTACAGTTATATCAAGAAAATCGAACCGCAAAATAACATGCATTCCAATCCGGCCGCAAAATAAATTTTGCACTCCAAGAAGGCCGCAAAATAAATTTTGCACTCCAAGAAGGCCGCAAAATAAATTTTGCACTCCAAGAGGGCCGCAAAATAAAT
>QNEL01000478.1 GCA_003645185.1 Candidatus Parabeggiatoa sp. nov. 3 | reverse complement strand
TGCGATAGAACTGTCGCTCAATCAGTCGCGGTTTGTACCCGGGGAAACTTTAGTCCTGACACTGAATGAAGATTGGTCAGGTGAAGCAGATGTTTATGTTGCTGTGACTATACCGGGGGGTGACTCATTCTTCTTTTTAACGCCGCTAAATTTTGGCTTGGGCTTGGCACCGTATGCACAGGCATCACGGGCAAGCGGTTCCAGTGAAATTTTACGGTTGACTTTACCGGCAGGACTGCCCACTGGGGAATATACCTTTTCTGCCGCTGCGATGCGAGTGACTGGTTTTATTGATGAAGTCATCGGCAATGTGGTCCAAGCTTCGTTTATTTTCGCTACCGAGGCTGAACCAGTCGATCTGACTTTTGGTGAGACGCGCTTACCAGATGGCGTGATTGGACGCAGTTACAGTTTTGCCATTGAGCCTGAAACCGGTTCCCCGCCTTATCAGTTTAGTTTAAATTCGGGTACACTGCCAGTGGGGTTGACGCTGGGTAGTGAGAGCGGTTTGATTCAAGGTGAGCCAACCGAACGCGGTATGGCACAATTTACCGTGCAAGTGGTTGATGCGAGCGGCAATGTGGGTGAGATTGAAGGGGCTATCAAGGTCTTTGGCATCTTGAGCTTTGGAGAACATGGCACTTTTAAGGGCTGTAATGGTTTACAAATGGCTTTCAATTCGGCTCAGGATTTGGACGAAATACGCATTGAGCAAGGGACTTATGAGTGCAATGAACTATTGATACCTAGTAGCAAAAGCTTTGAATATGGCATCAAGGTTTCTGGTGGTTGGGATAGTGGCTTTGAGAATCAGAGTGATGATCCGGCTGTGACGGTTTTTGATGGTGGTGCGAAAATGCTAGAGGGGCTTGAAAACAAGAAGCCGTGTGAAGAAGCTGGCAATGTGTGGAAGTGGCCAGCATTATGTTTCCAAGAAGAACCTCCAAGTAGTTCAATTTTAACGGTGTCTGCTGATGGTTCTGTGGCGATAGAAGGGCTGTCCTTTCAAAATGGACATAGTTCCAACTATGGGGGTGCAATTCATGGTAATGGAAAAGTAGGTATCACCAATGGTGTATTTACTAACAATAGTGCTTCAAGTGATTATGGTGGCGGTGGTGCGGTTTATAACGCAGGCAATATTACCAATAGCATTTTTCTCAATAATCTTGCTGAGGAAGGTGGTGCGGTTTCTTCCTCAAGCAATATTACATACAGCACTTTTACCAATAATAGTGCTTTAGATTATGGTGGTGCTGTTTTCAATTCTGGCAATCTTACCCATAATACTTTTACCAATAATAGTGCTTCTGAGAATGGTGGTGCTATTTATGGTTCCGGCAATATTACCAACAGCACTTTTACCAATAATAGTGCTCGTTCTCAAGGTGGTGCTGTTTCTGGTGGCAGAAGTAATATTACCAACAGCACTTTTTCCAATAATAGTGCTGAAAATGGTGGTGCTGTTTTTCAGTCAGGCAATGTTGCCAACTGCACCTTCACTAAAAACAGTGCTTCTGAGAATGGTGGGGCTATTTGGGTTAGTGATTATTATTCCACCATAATAACCAACAGCACCTTCACCAAAAACAGTGGTGGTGCTATTTATAAAAGAGGTCATGAAAGAGGAAGATGTACCGTTGTCAACAGCACCATCGTCAACAACAATGGCGGAGGATTTTATGGCGATGGCACTATTCTAAATACCATCTTCGCACAAAATAAAGTAGGCGTAAACGCCACTGACATTACACCAACTGGAGACTTGCATGTGGACTACACCCTTGTCAATAACATATCAGGCGGAGTTGATTTGGGCACCCACATCATCATGGGCGAGCCTCGCTTCGTAGATGCTGATAATGGAAATTTCCAGTTACTCGCCGATTCTCCAGCAGTCAATGTTGGTGATTCTAGTGTGGTAACTGCTTGTTCAAAATATGACAACTGTGAATCATCGTGTTCTAACAATTGCGATGATCGTAATAGTGAAGAATGCAAAAAAACTTGCTGTTCATGTAAGCAATATGCCTATCCATTTCTACAAGATGACAACGGCAATGCCCTTGATTTAGATGGTAAACCTCGTATTGTTGGCGAGGCGATTGATCTTGGGGTTTATGAGCTTCAGTAAGTATATTGTCTGAATTAGAATTAACAAAATGAGAGAATTTTCGGTATCAGGTGGTAGTTCAGCCACAGCAGTCAATGAAAGTGGCGAGCCTGTTGTTGAAGAGTTTGAAATTGAAGAACCCGCAGGAGAATACACAGCTTCCGGCACAATCAAAGACAAAGCAGAGTGAAAACGTGACTTACACCATCACCGTCACTAATCAAGGTGAGGAAACGGCTACCTTTGTTACTTTGGCAGACGTGTTGCCAGACAACACCGACTTAGTCACTATTGAAGCCTTGGATGGTGGAAGTTGTGAAGCCGAAACGATAACGTGTAGTTTGCCCGACATAGCACCCGGTGCGACGGCTAACGTGAAAGTCGTGATCAGCAATCGCTTCCCCAAAACCTTGGTTAATACGGTGACAGTTAGCACGCAAGAGTACCCCACCGATCTGAAAAAAACGTGGACGCGAGTCATTCCTTATCTATCGGTATCTATCAGTGATACGCCCGATCCGATAGAAATGCTCAAAGTCTTGCATTACAACGTGGCCCTTGAATTGAGTCATTACGCGCCCACCGACGCAACCGGTGTCACTTTGGTGAGTCAGTTACCCAAAGGTGTTGAATTGAAATCCCTGAACAGTGATTATGCCATCTGTGATAGCAGTGCTTTCCCACAAATCACTTGTGAAATGACTGACTTGAGTATAGCCAGTGCAGACAGTGTCAGTCATGCCACCGTCGAAATGGATGTCGAATTGAAAGATGCCGGCTTGCTCTTATTGACGCACCAAGCCAAAGTGACAGCCTCTGAATATCCGGCCCATTCAGTGCGTACACGCACCACTGTCTTTGTGCCAGATTCGATTCAAGTCGATCTCGCTTTAGTGATTGATGTCACAGGGAGTATGCAGGAAGAAATCAATGGCATCATCAAAGCCTTGAAGACATTCATTGCTGAGAAAGAGGCCAGCACAGCCCCGTTAATGGCCCTACTCACCTTTGGTGATAACGTCAAACTTACCGCCTTCACGCGAGATATGGCCGTATTACGTGGCGCGATTGAAGATTTAACGGCCAGTGGTGGGGGATTATGCGAAGAAGCTTCCGTAGAAGCCTTGTTAGTCGCCATCCCGCATACCAAAGCCGGTGGTGAGATATTGTTTGCAACCGATGCCTCGCCGTATGATGATGCCGATGTCGAAAAAGTGATTGAATTGTTGCGTAGCAAAGGGATTCGCTTTAACGCCATGATCACCGGTGATTGTTCAATGCAAGAGAGTTGGAATGAATTGCCTTAAATAGGCTCTAAAAATAAATAACGCAAAAGACGCAAAAGGCGCAAAAGGCGCAGCTGAAAAATGATTTTCACGCTTAAGTATAGCGAAGCGAAACTTAAGCGTGAAACGCTGATTTGATTTATAAACCTTCGGGGTTTCCAAAACCTCGAAGGTTTTTTTTTGCGTGTGTGCTATATTAAGTCATCATGTTGAAGCGGGAATTGGGGGCTTCGCTCAATTCGCTCAATTAATACAATCACTTATTGACGTTTTATTGATTTTTTGGATAGAACGCAGATTTAACTGATTGTCATGATTTGCGCTGATCTTTATAATAGTGAAAAAGGATAAAGGATAACTGATAACGGTTTGGATAGAACGTAGATTTAAATGATTGTTATGATTTGCGCTGATTAAAAAGAAGCTGAATCGAAGGGAAGCTTCGCTAAATCCGTTTCATCAGGCCATAATCTGCCTTCTATCCATTATATTCAATTAATTCATTATGGGTAATCATCATGATAGCTAACCTCATATCCATTGGCAATTCAAAAGCAATTTGCTTACCCGACATGATTCTTAATCAATGTCAATTCGATAATCTCATAGAATTACAAGTCAAAGAAAATTACCTTGAAATTCATCCGGTTAAATCACCCCGTATGGGTTGGGATGAACAACTCGCTCGCATGGCTAAATATGGTGATGACAAATTATTAGATAATCCAACACCAACAAAATGGGATGAAACAGAATGGGAATGGTAGTGAATCGCTTTGATGTTTATTTAGTCGCACTTGATCCGACTGAAGGTTATGAAATCCAAAAAACGCGCCCGATTGTGGTGGTGTCGCCTAACGAAATCAATCGAAACATCCAAACCGTGATTATTGCACCGATGACAAAACAGGGACATCATTATCCGACTAGAGTGTCAGTCACTTTTCAAGGTAAATCAGGATAAATCGTCTTAGATCAATTGCGTACTGTTGATAAATCACGCTTAATCAAAAAATTGGGAAAAATAGATCAAAACACCGGGAGTCAAGTGTTATCAGTTTTGATAGAAATGTTTAGTGAATAATCAATCTTCACCCGTTTCAAACTTCCCTTGTCTCAATTTAGTCGTTTAGACAAGGCGAAAAGCATTTCAATTTCCAAGTTCAAGTTTTTACACTTTAATCACCTGCCTTATTACTTAATGTAGGGTGGGATCGCTTAGCACCAAGAAATTCATTCCTACCCCATAACCACCACCCGCTTGCCCACCTAGCTAGCAATGTTTAAAATTGATAGTGAGCTTTTTCAAAAACCCATACAATACGGTTTAGTTAATTTCTTCAGGAAGCCTCAACGAAGAATTTTTAGGTTTTGCCGACGCTTGTTATGTGTTCGCCCTGACGCTTTAAATGAATGCTTTGTAAATAGAGGCCGAATATGATTCTAATAATGTGTAAGTTGAGATATTATTTTCTCTCACTTTTTATACTTTTTGTTTCTAACAACGCCCCGGCTCTTGATTGTATGAGAGAGCCATTTCTGAAAATAGTTGAACAAGTGGACTTAATTGCACGAGGAAAAATTCTTACTCATGGCAGCTTTCTAGAAATGGAGATTTTGGAAATATACAAGGGAACAACTGAAGTGTTAAAAATACAAATATTTCCAAGCAGCCGCTTTGGTTCTTCACTATCCGATGTTTCGATAGGAAGCGAATGGATTGTTGCCCTCAAACGGATGGAGGGTGATGGTATATCTGATAACCAGTATATAATGCCACTTGATTGTTGGGAAAGCTATTTGAAGGTAGAAGCCTCCGTGGTTGGAAATTTGAGCAACACTGAGAATTACAATGCACAATTAAGAGTGAGCTTCAATGAATTTCGTCATATGCTTCAATATATCGATTCTTCGCCATCACTTACTGATGACACCTTAGATTGTAGTAAAAGAGAGCCATTTCTTCAACTTGTTGAACAGGTGCATTTAATTGTACGAGGAAAAATTCTTGCTTATTATAATAGCAAAGATTCATTTCCATCAACTTCTGTAGAAATAGAGGTTTTGGAAATATACAAGGGAACAACTGAGGCGTTAAAAATACGAGTGTTTACATTTACAGATTACTTTGAAGACCACTCTTTTATAGGAACAGAAGGGATTTTTGCCGTCAAACTGAGGGATGGTAATGGTATATCTGATAACCAGTATATAGTATCATTTTGTGGGGAAAGTTATTTGAAGGTAGAAGCCTCTGTGGTTGGAAATTTGAGCAACACTGAGAGTTATGCACAACAAAGAGTTACCTTGAATGAGTTTCGGAATCTGGTTCAATATATTGATTCAAAGCCTTCACTGACTGACGATGAAAGGGTGCAAGTTGGTAGGCAACAATGTATTGATGATCCCGCATCCTGTGGAATCAGTAACGACGACTGTCCACAAGAGCCTT
>QNEL01000477.1 GCA_003645185.1 Candidatus Parabeggiatoa sp. nov. 3 | reverse complement strand
TTTCCATTTTAAGCCGTTAGCCAAATAGGGACGCAGGTTGTTGTAATGCGAGGCCATAGTACCTTTGCTGAGTTTTTGTTCCCAACAGGCATAAGGATAATCACGCATGTATTTGAAAGCACCTTCGATGTCACCGATAACGGTTGGTGAAACGATAACATTTAAACCACCGACATCGGTATGAATGTCCGTCGGGAATTGCACAGACTCGCTGACTTCATTGCTTTGAGTGGTGCCATAAGTCGCGACTGTGGTGGCGGGCCGGCGGCGATGTACTTTCAACGTTTTGCGTAAGGCATCTTTTTCCTCTGCATCACTGGCGATGGCCGTCAAGTAAATCGTACCTGAAGCTGTCGTTTGGAGCGGTAACCATTGGGTATAACGCTTATACGGCAAGGCTTGAATGATATCGCTTTGCTGAACAACCTTGCCCATAATCGGCCCGGTGGCTTTTAAAATGACGTTCAAATCGCGTAGTTTGTCCGTGCGATTCATAATCGTAAAGCCCGCTTGAAAACGATCACCGCTAGTGACTTGGTTAGGCAAGGCTGGGCGAATTTCAATCGGTTGATTGACTTTGAAATTAGCATCCCCTAAACCCATGCGATCACCTGGCGTGACGGCCATGACTAATACGCGCCAGCCTGTCAAATTATCGGGTACGGTGAATTGAATTTGCGCTTTACCTTCCGCATCCGTTTCAATGGCAGGATTCCAGTAACTGACGAATTGAAAGACGGAACGCATACTCAAACTGGAACCGCCATCGCCTCCGGCGTTAGCGCCTTTTTTCTCAAACTTTTGCCGCCCAACTAAGCGTAACATGAGGCTAAAGTTGGCCATATCCAAATCATCCAACGTATAAAACCCTTTATACGGATCAAAGTAATCTCGCCCTTGGGCTAATAAGTCAAATACGGACTCATCTAGCACGGTGACGGCCAATTCAATTTTTGAGGCGTGCGGGTTGAGATTTGATTCTGGATGGCGCGGTTTAGCTTGTAAATCAATTGTGACTTGTTCACGGGGTTTGTAAACCGCTTTATCCGTTTGAATGTCTACCACCAGTTCTTTGTAAGGCTCTCTGACATCCGTTTGGACATAGCCCATACGAAAGGCCGGTTTACCGAGATCAACTTGATTCTCATCAATGGGTTTATCAACACGCGGCGACATGACAGTGACGGAAACAAAAAAGCCTGGGACATAGTTGGGTTCTACTGGGATTTCAAGAATCTCTAAAGTCTTGTCTAGGGTTTTTACCCAGCTTTTAAGGGTACCAAAGCGTTCTACTGTGATTAAGGCTTGTGCGCCTGGGTAGGGATTTTTAACCAGATAACGGGCCGTATCACCGACTTTATAGGTTTCCTGTTCAGGCACGATTTCTAGGCCATGCCCTGGCGCGCTTTCCCACATGACATAGTCTTTACCCGTCGCCCATTGATGCAATTGTGTACTATGGGATCGGCCTTGGCTGTCTCTAATACTGGCCGTCATTCTATAAGCGCCGGCCGCAGGGGGCACAAAAGTACAGGTGCTGGTAGTGAGTTCAGATTTATCTTCGCATGATGCGACATCAACCCATTCATGTTCATAATGGGTTAAATAAGCATTACCTGCCCCTTTGACACGCGATGCCTTGGTGACTCGGCGTTCTATCTTGACTTCAATATCGCTGTTAGCTGTCGGTTTGCCATGCTCATCAACCACTAACAATAAGACTTTAGCTTGTTGATCGGCCGTGAGTACCCAACTGGTTTCTTTGAGGCCGATAAAACGATCTCGCCCGACATAACGTGCCGTGGCACTACTGGCAACATCTTTACCCCGATCATCGCGTACAGCACTTTCGATATTGAGCTTACCATACAAGACTTTTAAGGATTCTGACAAGGTAAATGAGGTTTGCAACAGGCCTTTATCATTAACTTGTTTGTCTTCCACGCTGAATACGGTTTGTTCATCAACCTCATCAACATAGACATCAAACCAAAAACCTTTTGCCTGTGGGTGACTTGGTTCAAAGCTTTCCTGACTGAGAGTGGCATGAATCCTCGTTTGTGCATTGACATAAGGGCCACCGGCATGTAAGGTTGCGGCGGTATTAATCGTGACGTTTTCGCCTGCGTGGAAAAGTTCACCATTCAACGAAGTGAGCACACGAAACGGTGATGGCGTGAAATCACTGACCAATACGCGCATCGGTTGCCAAGTGCGACCCCTTTTAAAATTAGCCGTTAATTCAAAGCGATACCAACCCACGGCACCTGTTTTCGGAATCGGAAATTCGCCATGATAACCGCCAAACTCAGATAAGCTGAAGTTTTTGATCTCATGAACCACTTTACCCATCGGATCACTAACGGCCAAGCTGTAGCCGTGCTGCGGTGCGGGTACAAAATTCTCGTTACTTTGATCACGCACAAAAAATTTGTATTGCACCGTGTCACCGACTTTATACACTCCTTGTGCTGTACTACCCCAAGTGTGGATATGGCCGTATTTCTGACGCTGATCAGGATAAAAACTAGAATCCGTTATCTCATACAGATAGACGCGAAAATTGGAATCAAGTGGCAACAGGGCAATATCTAGGCCTTTTTGAGCCCGTATAAAAAAACGGTCTTCTTTCTGATAATCGCCATACACCCAAGCATGTTTTAATTGTGGGTCTAAGGTTTTCGTTCCCGGTAAGCGTGCGATTCCATTAGCATTGGTCAGGGCAACCGTTAACGGTTCGGGCATTGATTGATCAGGGGCATAAGTGTCTTTATACATGGACACATCTACACCACTGACGGGTAAACCCGTCGCAAAATCCGTTACCCACACCAGCGTATTATGGTGTCCTAACTTGGCTTGCACATAATAAGGTGTGACTTGGCTAAAAAACCGGTTGTACCGTTCGGCATATTGATTATTAATATCAGGCCAAGTCGTAAAATGGCCTTGCACAACCCCCGATGAACTGGGTATCAACTCCCGAATACCGAGCGGCATTCTAAAAGCAATATCTTTCACTTTAGGCACTGACACCCGGCGATATTTCTTAGCACTCCAACCTTGGGCGGTCAAAAAATGGTACTTAAGGGAAAGGCGTTTTAGATTTGTTACAACAATGGGTAAGTCGCTATCAACCCCTTTTTCCAGCACCGAGATGTCATGCTCAAAAACATAGTTTGGCGCACGATGCGATGTTGCAAATTGAATATCAGTCGCTTCTGGCAAGGCACGACCAAATTCATCCTTAAATAACTGAGGACTGACAATGGATAACTGGTAATTGTGGTAAGCTTTCAAGGTACCAGGTAACCATAACTTGTAAATCTGGCCTTTGTTATGATATTCGTCAAGTCGTGAATAACTGGAAACATTTTCCCAAGGATCGTAATCAGTACGCCCCCCTGCCAAATCCGGCAAAACCAGTAAATGCTCCTGAACGATTTCCTTAATAACAGGGCTAGAAAACAGCAATGACACGCCTTGCAACGGATTGCAACGATTGTCATTGTTAAGTCGAAGTTTATCAGAACGAATAGAGACAGATTGGTCGTCTAAATTCGTACACGCCATTCCAAGGAATTTAAACTCAGGAAAGGTGTCAAAGCGAGTTAAGATGCGTTCCTCAATGCTAAGTTCAGGGCCGATCTGCGACTGAATCCCGGGTTCAACCCGCAAAATCATTTTGGTATCTAAGGGTAACAGGATTTTAGGCGAGACTATCCAAACAGAGGAAAACTGTGAGGATAGGGGTTCTTCTTCATCCTCAATAGGCGGTAATTCAACCCTGACAGCCACACGCTCTTTATTGGGTTTTTGCAAATACAAATGTTGTGCGACTGAGTCAGGCGTAACCTGTTGATTGAAAGTCACCCAGATTTTGGGCATACCGGGCGCTTGCCAAGTGTGAAATGAGGTATAACTGATTGTTGGCCGTTCAGTAATAAAGGTATTGTGAAATGGGGCATTCAGTGTCTGCCCTGATTCTGTCATAATGCCCGGTGCAACCTGCACTTCGTAGCGCGTCGCAGGCTTTAAAGCATTTTCGTCGCCTAACTGACAAGCTAAGCTAGCGGTATTCAGCCAGCGCCATTGGCACTGTAGCGCCGGTGTGATAGTAATGGGCATTTCTGCCGTATCACGCTCCATCTTGCCTAAAGGCACAACTGGCTGGTTAAATGTAATAACAATTTGCCGCCCAGTGGGCACATCGACACCAGTGGGTGTCATTCTCAGGATTTCCAAAGAGGCAGCAGGCTGCGCTAAAAAAAAGCCAGTGAGCGAGCCTATCAGTAACATCAATAGACGTATTTTAGTCATATCTTTGTTCTCATGGTTGAACAGTTGAAATGATGACCTAATTATGAATTGTGAATTGTGTTCAACGCAAAAATTCATAGCAAGCAAAAACTTGCGTAGAATTGTGAATTGTGAACTTTTCATTTTGAACCGAAACTCAAGGAATGTGTGTCAATGAAAAGCGATTTAAATTAGCAATGCGATGATTAAGCGTTAATAAATATAAATACATTTAAAATGAGTGAGTTATCAATAACACGCTTTTTAGAGTGATTGATAAGCCATTTGTAATGGTCAGATTGATATTGAACGATTAATATTAATCATTAATCAGCGTTTCACTTAATAAGTTTCGCGGAGCGAAACTTATTAAGTGAAAATCATGACAATCAGCGCAATCTGCGTTCTATCACAACCCTTAATTCGCATTAGAAGCATTACAATGTTTTTACACTCGACACTTCAAGTTTTTGATGTTATTTGCCGTCGCAAAATCACAGATTGACTGATTAAATAGCTATAGATTTTCATAAAAATAATTTCATTTAATAAGAGCGAACAACAAGGGCGAACACGCATGTTCACCCTCCTTGGTGTGAAATTATTTTAAAATCAATTATTTACAAAAAACTTGAAGCTCAAGAGTTATTAAGGGCAAGTCTTTTAATTCAATTGTGATTGGAACACACTCGCCAGATTTTAAATTCACGTCAATTATTCAGATTGCAAAACGTCAATCAATTAAAAAGACGAATCTATAGTTTAAAAGAAAATGAGATGAGATGATATAAGAGATAGGCTCATTCTCTTCTCTTCAACTTTGAAATGCCTGAGTTCAGGCGTTTTTGGGCTGAAGTTGTCAATTAATCTCTATTGCTTCTTATGCACTTTTTTGATGAGAAAATGTTCAGAAACTAAAATATTTTAGAGTAATAGGTAATGGTAATGGACACAAAGTTAAAAATAAGCGATAAATCGCGCTCACGAAAAACCGTTTAACTTTATTTAAAATAGGCGAAAAAATAGGCGATAAATCGCCTATTACAAACCTTAAATACCCACCAATTGCCTAATTACCAATTAATAGCGTTTATACCGATTTAACATAACGCATTGATTTTATAGAATGTAGGATTTTGATAAGAATCATAAAATCAATGCTATAGATTTTAACATCAGTAAAACTCAAAACTGGCGTGAAATGTTCCGTTTTATAGTTTTGTTCAAAAAATAGTTTTCGAGGCAAAAGTTTTGCGCGCAAAACTTTTGCCTCGAACCGAAGATCAGCGAAGCTAAATCAGTTCAGCGTTTTATAGGTTTTCGGGCCTTTTTGGGGGCAACTTGGGCAACTAGACTGTATTTAGCTTCGCGCACCGAAGGCTCACGCAAAAGTTTTGCGCGCAAAACTGTATTTAGCGTAGCCCACCTCCGGTTCACTTAAGAAGTTGCGCGCAACTTCTTAAGTGAGCCTTCGGTGCGCGAAGCTCAAAGCCCTCTTCAGATAATTATTTTCAAAATTCAAAAGGGATTTGTGAAATTATTTTTCTGAACGTCTA
>QNEL01000476.1 GCA_003645185.1 Candidatus Parabeggiatoa sp. nov. 3 | reverse complement strand
TTGAAAATAAGACTTTTGCGCAAGTGAAGCAATGTTTTTTTAATTTTTTAGATGGACAAGTTTTCGTTTTTCCCAAGCTGTCATTATATGGTTAAAATTTACAACTCATTTAGGAACACTATATCAAGTCAATAGCACTAATTGTGATGTTGTTTTGGTCAATGTCTCCAAGAAAAGAGAGAAAATCTACAAAAGTGATATTGGCTATTGGATTTTTAGGTAGCAAAACGGTAAAGCTGGTATTGGCATTAACAACTAATTTTTCTCCAGGTAACGCCTGGTAAGTGTCATTAATAGTAACAATTTGAGAACCTATGATATTTTGTCCATCAAAAGAAGTGACAATATTTTGTCCAGATTCCAATCCTGTCGTTGACAAATTTAAAATACTGATGTTGCTTGGATCTCCGCCTAATGTAACCATACTTGTAACTTGTGATAATGTTATCGCATCGTTTGGTTCTATGGCAGATCCTAAATTCTTTAGTCTATAATTATTCGCTTCAAGGTTTGTTGTAAAGCCTTCTGATATTTTTAAATAAAAATTTAATGTGTTAAAAAGGCTAAGTTCTCCTTGTTGAGCTTGGTGTAATTCTGTTTCTAAAGCATTTAATCTATTGCCTTGAGCCGCTTCCCTCTCTACGAGAGTGGCAAATTCTCCCTTGGCTGATTCTAAATTAGAAAGCCGTCCTTCTTGAGCGGTTTCTCTTTCTACTAGAGCGTCAAATGTGCCTCTAGCATTTTCAACTTCAGAACCTATTAAATTAAAGTTCATATAAAGCGCCGTAAAATTCCAGGGCTCGGATAATATGGCTGGTTCTATGACATTCATTTTGTTATTTCCCTTCTATAATGGTAAATGAACATTTATAAGTGCTCTTTTCACGGGTTATACCAGAAAAAGTGCCTTCCTTTAAAAATCCCAAAACAATATGTTTTCGTTCGCGTGTTGTCCCCTCATTAGGATAAACTGAGACCAAGATATTTTTATTCATATCCCTATCTCTGATGGCATCATCAATTTTTTGCGTTTCCTGCATACTCAAATAATTTAAGCTAATTGGAATTTCCTTATTTTTTACACGTCTGTTTGTTCGGATTGCGCCAGATCGAGACAATGATTGTTTTGATTGAAATTGATATTGTGGGGTATAACCATAATTGAGAATGAATTCCGGAGAAAAATAATAGCCTAAGGCAATTTTTCCAGCCTGAATATAGCCACTCGGATTTTGAGGATCAATGATGAGCACTTTCACAAAAGTGCCAGGCACAGCATCAAAAAACTTAACGAAAAAGGGATAATTTACCAATCCTTCTAGAGAATACCCACCGTAAGGTATAGCGCCATAAGGCCCTTCTCCATAACCATAGAGTGCCCGAACACCAGCCCATGTCTGGTCAAAGGTTATCTCAGTAAATTCTTCATTCAAGGCGAGGATCAATCGCACTTGCGATGTAATGCTTAAATTAATATTCCATAAAACTATTGCAGAAAAGGGGGTATATTTTTCTAAGGAAAAGACAAATTCTTGATCAGCTACTTGCCCGACAGGATAACTTATAGAACGCCAAAGTTTTGAAACTTGTTGATTTTGTACATATTTCCCCGGCATATTCGCATTTTCGCTCGTAAATGTTAATGACGCTTTATCAGTTGGAAAATCCCAAATAAATCGAATGTTGTCAGCATGCATTAGAAAAATGCCTCAATTTCTGCTTTCTCGAACAAGGGAAAATAACGTATGTTTAATATTTGCATATTTTTCCCTTCTGCTAAACCATATCTTGAATCATTCATATTCAAAATATCACCCGGCAACAAACCGAACGGTACTGAGAATGCGAAGAATCGGCATAAAAAGCGTTGTGTCCCTAAAATATTTTGTCGATATTCACATTCTGTTTCCGCATCAGAAATTGAGTCAAGGACAGTTTCAACAGCGTCAGGGTCTGCAATAAAATTTACCCCTTCAGGGGGGAAAAGAGTTGGAACCTCATATTTAGCAATGCGCCATTCGTTTCGTAACCATTCCACTCTTTCTGAATTTGGATAGGCCGGGTCTGTAATACTTCCCGCTAAATCACCGTCCTTTTGTATTGTGTAGTTCCGGTTGTATTTTAACCGTGTACGCCATTGGATATTATTAAGAGGTTCAATACTAAAGTTTTCCAAAGCAATTTCATTACTGTCTAAATAAACAATAGGCAGTTCATTTTCAGGGAGTTTTATCCAAGCGACTGCTACTTTGCCTTCAAAATTAATCAAAAGTGAAGCCCCAAAGCTTGCAAACAAACGCTCTAATATATCTAAATTATTCTGGCGTTCAGTAATATACAAACTAATATCATAGTTTTTTTCGTTTGACAACTCGACAAAACTATCAACATCTATGTCGTTCTCATTTAATGGGCCAAGGCGACACATCAAGTCTTTCGATACTTGGTCAATTTTTAATAGCGTAGTTTGCCCGTCAAGCGTGAGGGTTCCAGCCGGTCGGTTATTTACGGCAAATCTGCCGTAAGCACTATTTAATACATAGTTTGTAACAATAACACCTTTATCGTAGATATGCTCAACAATATCTACCTCTGTGTCGTGCCATTGGTATTCGTGTGTATTGGGGTTGATATTTATAGGTTCTATGTTTCTAAGATGGCCGTATGCTAAAGGAATTGCTTTATTATTATTTTCGCTCGCATTTTCCAAAAGTGTTCTTTGCACAGGTCCATTTAGTATACCTAAACGATTATTAAATCTGAATCTAACATGAGTATCACCAAAATCAACAGAATCAATTATGCCAATAAATAAAGGTTTTACGAGAAAATCATCAAATTTCCACTCTGGATCGCCCAGATAGATTGTAATAGGTCGTTTATCCCATTGTAAATTTTGCCAAAAGTCCAGTTCAGCATCTGCGTTAGTTATTTCTAATTCGCTCAAATTATCCGTGCCAATACCTTTTTCAAAAAAGGTAATGCCTTTTTCTATAAAAAAATCTTCTTCAATTCGGCTTTCAAATTGAATATTGGGTAATGAGGCAGTGGGTTCTGTATAAAAGGGTGCAGATGACATGTAAAACAGATTATTATCAAAACCATCGTATCCTGTTAAGATGACGAGCAAGACGCGTTCATGATCAGGTTCGGCTAACCAAATTTTATATTCTTCTAATGAAATCATTTATTTGTTTTTTACTTTGTATTGCAGTATCGTAATTTTTTATGTTATATTAATTGTATATATTTGAAAATATTTATATTAAGTCGGCAGATCTGCCGTAATTTTTACTGGTTAATTAATAATGGAAAATTGGATTGATATTTTCAAAACAGGCTTACAAACTTCATCTTCAGGTGACAAGGAACAATGGACAGAAGAAAAACTGGATGAAATTATATCAAATTTTGGGCAATTAGATCAAAACGAAGTTCCTGTTGTCATTGGTCATCCAAAAATGGATTCTCCAGCCTACGGGTGGGTTGATAAAATACGCCGCGTTAAAAATAAACTTCAAGTTAAGTTTAGGGATTTAGTGCCCGAATTCATAACGGGAGTTAAAGAAAAAAGATGGCCTAACCGTTCCATTCGACTTGCTCATACTGACAAAGGGTGGCGATTAATTCACGTCGGATTTCTTGGTGCCGCCGCACCGGCTGTCAAGGGCTTAAAACCCGTTTATAATGCTGATATAACTCAATATGAGGATTACAAGATCATGCCTGATAATGACATAACAAATAATGATATACCTCAAACCAACGAGCCGATTGCAGATTATAATTCATTAATTAAATTAATGAAACAACAAAAGCAAGAATTTACTGAGAAGCTGAGCCAATTAGAGAAAAGCGTGAATAGTGAAAGGGGTGAAGGCAACTCTTTTGATCATCAACAGTATGCTCAAGCAATTACCAACTTACAAACTCAAAACCAAACTTTGGAAGCTGAAATAGTTGAGGAAAGAAGGAATCGAATACTTCAACAATTCAGTGCTGAAGTCGCTTCTTATCCAAATTTGTTAGCTCCTCAAATTGAAGGGTTAGCTGAGTTTATGTGTAGCTTGGGTTTATCCCCTTTATTGGAATTTTCATACCTTGAAAAGGGCGAGGGCGAAAAAGGGCAAGTACTCAAACAAGTCAATCAATTAGATTTTTTTAGGTCTTTTTTGAAAACATTACCGCCTTTCCCATCTGAATATTTATTTTCAGAAGTCTCAGCCCCTCCTGCTAATGAAGATTCTGATAATCCTTTAATGCAGGCGGTAGAGCAACTTGTTGAAACGGAATTTGGAGGCTTAAAATGAGCTACGCGCCAGTAACAGAACCTGGAAAATGGGGTGATGCGATAAAACATGAATATGACACCTCATTTACAAGGGAACGCATTACAATTGCTTCAGGTCAAAACGCTGTTTTAAAACAATTGACATTGTTAGGGCAAATCACGGCAACTAATAAATATACGCCCTTGAATCCAGCAGCAAGCGATGGCAGTGAAACGGCCAAAGCGATTTTATATACTAATGTAGATGCCACATCGGCAGATCAAGAAGCAATAGTATTAAAGCGGGGGCCTGCTATTATTCATTTTGAACAATTGGTTTTAGTCAATGAATTAGATGCTAATGCAATAGTAAATGCTAAGCTTTCATTGTTGAATGAAAACATAATCAGCCGGGAAGGGGGTTAAAAATGGTACAACACCCTACTGAACATTTTCAGTTAATTCAAACAACAAGAGCCATCAACAAAATTCCCAATAAATGGAATTTACCTATCAATCCCTTTAGAAATGAAGGGATTATGACAACAGGTGTGCGTATACAAGAAATTAACGGGGTATTGTCCATTTTACCCGTAAAAATACGTGGGGAAGCGCCGACTGTAAACAACCGGGATACACGGACTTTCCGATATATAGATGCGCTACATATTCCATTTCAAGACCGGATCGAGCCGCAAGATATTCAAAATAGCGTTGATTGGAACACTGGGAAACAGCTTGATGGTATAACACAAGCCGTTGCACGTATATTGCGTAATCACAGGGAAAAACATGCTATGACGCTGAGGTGGTTACGCATGGGAGCCATGAAGGGCTTAGTGTTGAACAACGATAATACAACACTTATAGATTGCTACGCTGAATTTGGAATAACGCAAAAAACTATTGATTTTTCGCTAAGCGTAGACACAACGGATGTCCGTAAGTTATGTCACGAAATACACCGGCATACAGAAGATCATTTGTTGGGCGAAAACATGAACAGCATTGTTTGTTGGTGTTCTTCTGGATTTTTTGATGCTTTGGTGGCGCATCCACAAGTTGAAAAAGCATTTATCAATCATGGTGCAGCTATTGAGAAGTTGGGAGGAGATATTCGCAAAGGATTTAATTTTGGTGGAATTGAATTTTCGGAATACAGGGGACGTTCTACCGATGGAAAAGGGAATGTTCGCAAATTTATTGCAGATGACGAAGCCCATTGTTTTCCTTTGGGAACGAGCGATACGTTTGTAACTTATTTTGCGCCGCCTGTTTTGGATGGTTTAAACCAAATAAACCGGAATGGATTAGAACTTTACGCTATGAGAACGAATGATCTTAAAGGCCGTTGTATTGATATAGATAGTGAATCCGATCCCCTTCCAATTTGCAGACGGCCGGCTTTATTGGTTAAGGTAACAATGAGTTAATTCATTTATTTATTAATTAGCGCCCGCTTAATTTATATAGTAACTAAATTCATTTATCGGTGATAAAGGGACAAGTCATTCAATTGGCCGATTGTCAAAAAAACGTCATCAAAAAATAGAGGCATTACCTGCATAAAGCGAGTAGAAACATTATTGATTATGCAGTAGAAAC
>QNEL01000475.1 GCA_003645185.1 Candidatus Parabeggiatoa sp. nov. 3 | reverse complement strand
TTTTTTCGCCTTCGGCAGTCACGCTGCCATCCAATTGCGCCATCCGTTTGCCAAAACCCTTTTTGCGCCAATATAACCAATAGACATTGATATCAGTGAAGGCGTTGTCGATACCTTTGGCATAAAATCGAATTTCATCACCGGGTTGAAAGGGCGATTCTGAAATGACTTGGATAGCCACTTCTTGCCCTTGATTAAACAGATGCAAATGTTCAGGCTTCATCCATTGGGGTTGCAACCCTGCATCGACTAAATCTTGGTAAGACAGTTTATAAATAGCCGCTTCAGTGATTTCGATGCGTAGCGCGTCATTTTGTTTGCTCAGTCTTTTTGGCACTGCTCGATGAACTTCACTTCTCGTTTGTCGTGATGCGGGCATTGTGTAATTGAGCAGAGTGGTTTGCAAGACGCTGTCATAGACATCGCTGAGATCAGGCTTTTGCACGGCCCTTTTTCGCAAAGTTGGGGGGATGGGGTTTTCAAATTCGACTTGAAAAACGATTTGCGTGACATAACGCAATGCTTGCGTCGCTGGATGCCATTGAAACGGGAAAATCCGTAAACGACTGACAGGCACACCGCGCAAAATTCCAGGTGCCTCCAGTTTTAGCAAAGCATTCGGGAAAAACGCCTCTCGCTGAGAGGCCTCATCATTTTTCAACTGATAACTGATAACTGATAACTGATAACTGGCAGGGCACAACTCGACGTTTTGCAAGATTTCATCTTGCATTTCAATGACTTGAGTTGTGATGTCGCCGTTTGGGGGCACTTGTATCAAAACACTCGTCATCGGCAATTCGGGATAGCCCGGTTTCAGTGTTTTTGCCCAAGTGGGCATCACGATGCTATCGCAAGATTGCGCGATTGTTTGGCGCGTCTCAATCTCAAAAGGGGGTAAAGTCAGTTCTAAGGTTAATCCATATTCATCTTCAGCGATGATTTGGATGGCGGGTTTTTTTGCCGCGTTAGCATGGATTGTGCTAATTAATAATAAGGATAAAAACAGTGTGGTGGTTTTGGGTAGCATGATTATAGATATTCAGATTATTATTTTATCACGCAAAGCCGCTAAGACGCTAAGCAACTTGGCACCTTTGCGCCTTTGCGTCTTTGCGTGAGGATCAAAAAAACATCACAAAATGATTTAAGTTCAAAATACGATTATTTCTTAATGCGTTGTGTATTGACACGGCGTGTTGTAATCGCTTTCAGTTGTTCAGGATCAAGCGGTGCGAGCCCAAGATACTGAAATTCACCAGCATTACCACCATCATCTGTCCAACTGCCCTTGAACGTAGTTGGATCAATGCTAACAGCATTTTCAAACACAAAAGTCTCTCCCATATTTTGGGTAAATGACAGGCGAAAAACGTTATTCTTGTTATCAAGCAAAGCGGAACCATGAAGCGGATACTGGGCATTCTCAACAATCGTCTCGCCAATCAAAGAGAAGTATCGCCCATTGATGTCATTGATTTCAAAACATAAAACATGATTAAAAGGGGCTTGTTGCCAACAATGGGTGCCAAGACTGCCAGCAAGGGCAAATCGTGGCAGGGTAATCAACAGTATTGTGTAAACCGATAATAAGAGTAAATTGATTTTTCTCATATTTTCATTAATCCTGTGTCGTTATATATCATCAACAAATTGTAGGGTGGGTAACGTGTTTTTGTTGCCGGCCCCATTAATCAATGTAGGGTGGGTAACGTGTTTTTGTTGCCGGCCCCATTAATCAATGTAGGGTGGGTAACGTGTTTTTGTTGCCGGCCCCATTAATCAATGTAGTAACGTGTTTTTGTTGCCGGCCCCATTAATCAATGTAGGGTGGGTAACGTGTTTTTGTTGCCGGCCCCATTTAGCGATATAAAAAGTTTAAGCTATGCTTTCCAAAAGGCAAAAGTACAAATTGTAATAGTGAATCATTGATCGTTGCAAGGGGCCGGCAACAACATTTGCATGCCCCTACAAATATTATTAAAATCAAATATCAATAAAGGCCTTTGATTTTAAAGCAGAAAGGAGTAATAACATGAGTTTCGTTAATGAAGAAGTGCTTGAATTTGAAGATAATGTTCTTGATCATGAGGAATCGGATATGGGCTCTCTCAATCATAGTTTCACCATAGGCAGATTAGCAGGACTTTTATTCAATGATGAAAGATTCACTGTGATGCCTGAGTTGACTTTGGATGCCAGCCAGATTGATTTAAGCCAATTTGGTGTTAAGGCGAAAAAGGACTTGAAACCGGATATCTCTCTTTATCCTAACACGGTTAAGCGTCAAAGACGTGATGTGATCAGAATGTCACAAATGCCTTTATTGGCAATAGAAGTGGTTTCGCCTGAACAAGCTGTTGAGGAGATTTTAGGTAAGTTTGATGCCTATTTTGCGTTGGGTGTCAAATCGTGTTGGTTGGTTGAGCCGGCAGTGGATGTGGTGCATGTTTACCCGCAGCCCGATCAGCATAGAACCTTTGATATGCACGATACGGATATCATTGATGATATTATAGACATCCGTCTACCTATTCAGAAGATATTTTGAACGGTAGGTGCAAAATTTATTTTGCTGCTCTTTTCATTCCAAATTTATTTTGCATATCAAATAATCCATTGTACTTGTTTATAAATCACTGATGTTATTCACTTATTTCAAAAATAACCTATTCAAAGAGTTGACTGTATTGAGTTTATGGATCGCTGCCGTTTTCTGGCTATTTGACGCACATCAACTCATTTTAATCCTTATCGGATTACTGTGGCTTGGGCTCATACCGCTTCAAAATAGACGCAACCCTTATTGGCAGAATGCTTTAAAACACGCTATCGCGGCATCAATACCTATTGTCTTGATGTTTGTACTCTATCACAGCGTATTACAAGCATGGTGGTTAGCAGATGATCCGGGCTTATTGCAGCGCATCGCAGAATCTGGGATTTTTCCACACTTTTATCAAAGCGACGTCTGGCGAGCATTTAGTGCATCTCATCTAACCCCTTGGGTTCCGCTTTCATTGGGCATTGATTGGCACTTGTTTGGTTTAGAACCCCTCGGTTTTTACGCCCATCATTTATTGTCTTTCACGCTTGTGCTGTTGATCGCCTACCTTGTCTTAAACTTATTCTATTCACCCCTCGTTTGCAGTTTAATTTTAAGCCTCTTTGTCGCCTCTGTTCCCTGTGCCAATGTCGCCCAATTAATCATGGTAAGGCATTACTTAGAAGGTTTGGGACTCAGTTTGTTAGCCATTTTCGCTTATGTCAAAGCGCTACAATCACGGCAGCATCGATGGGCCTATTTTGGGGCCCTGTTTTATTTATTGGCGACGACAGCGAAAGAAATTTATGTGCCTCTGGTTATCATTTTACCCTGTTTACCCGTTGGCAATTGGAAGCAACGCTGGAAAATGTTAATACCTTTTGTCGCTGTGGCCGGGAGTTATGTCGTTTGGCGTGCTTACATGCTGCAACTCAGTTATGTCTTATCGGGTTACAGCGTTTTAGTTCCTCAGCTTGATTGGGCCGCAGTATTGGCTTTACCCAACCGAATCGCTGAAGTGTTAGGCTGGCAGCAAACTTGGCAAGGGTTAATCATCTTATTAGCTGTTTTGGTTTATTTGAGCATCGTTTTAACAAAACAACGACACCGCTTGATTTATATTTTAATCTGGTTAGCGGCCTGTCTCTTACCCATCATTCCAGTATTGTCGATTTTGGATTCACGTTATTTATTTTTGCCCTATTTGATCTTATGTCTCGGTGTCGCAGTGTCACTACAATTTTTAATGGACAAACGTTGGCATTATATCGCCTTAGGGTTGGGATTCAGTTTACTGGCAGTCGGTATCAAATCGGTAGAAATAGGCCCGACTGTTTTTCGACAAGTTGATCTGATTAAACAATTTCGTACTGAAGGCCAGTTTATTTTAAAGGGTAACGCGCCTAATGCGCTATTGCAAAATCCCATCGGAGCCTATTGGTATTATGAATCATTACAATGGTTTAGAGAACAGTCTTTGAAATTACCTCAAGGCGCAAGGGCCTGTTATGATGTATGCGTTTGTCAGCCACAAGCGACAGCTCAGTTTTATCAATACGCCAACATCGGGCAACTCATCTCCTCTACTCTTTCAGAACAGGCTTGTGGTCAAGCAGATGCAGATTTAACCGTACATTTTAAATGGGAAAACGGGGCTTTACATTGGGAACTCGGCCCTTACGCAGAAGGCCAATATTATATCGCGCCCGCTGATCGGGCATCAGTGAGTGGCTATTTGTTGGCCATACCAGCCAAAGGCCAACATCCTCAAGCTTTGTCAAGGCCGTTTTATTTTGTGATAAAATATGTTTCAATAGAAGGCTGGCAAACTTATTCGCCGGTTTTAAAGCTGCTACCAGAGCAAGAAATCGTGATCGTTCGATGGGAACGTCTCACTCGATGATCACGTTTTTCAAATTTATTTTACAATTGGAGTGCAAAATTTATTTTGCAATTGGAGTGCAAAATTTATTTTGCGAAGGCCCATTTTCGTTTGCGCTTTTGCCTTTTGGAAAATGTTATAGCGTTTCCCGATTGAATAAAGTACACTTCGCCTTCGCAAAATAAATTTTGCACGGAAAGGCACCTTCGCAAAATAAATTTTGCACGGAAAGGCACCTTCGCAAAATAAATTTTGCACGGAAAGAGCCTTCGCAAAATAAATTTTGCACGGAAAGGCACCTTCGCAAAATAAATTTTGCAAGGGCCTTCGCAAAATAAATTCGTAACAAAAGCATAATGAGTTATAATAACACTCTTGCTTAAAAAGGCGATTCTTTTCCCTCGTTTTTTCATCAGAAACGATTAGAAACGGGGTTGCTTTTACTTTATGTTTTCAATCTCTCTAAAAACCGCAATCAATTAACGGAGAATCTAAATGAAAAATAAACGCTATCCACTCTCACTACTCATCCTACTACTCCTCATTGCCTCGCCGCTTGTGTTTGCAATACCGCCTTACATGGGTGTCAGTGTCGGAAAGAATTTATCCTTCACCAACCCATCCTGTCTTGCAGCGGCTCAAACCGTTCTTTCCAACAACGGCTTTCAAAAGATCGTGCAATACAAAACCAACACAACGCTGTTCGCCGCTTATCGGAACCAAAATCCCTACGATCACAAGGCCATGATAAAATGCCTTTCCGAGGAAGGCGTGATCATCGTTGTTGCGGTAGCCAATGTACCCAAACATGCCAAGGCTAAAGCGGAAAGCTTACGGCAACAAGTCCAACAACAGGCTAAGATTAAAAAACAGGTTCCAGTTGAGGAAGAAATCGTGTTCACTGAGGATGAAAACGAGCCAGAAATGGGGACAAGCATGCCCCCAAAAGCAGGGTATAGCCTGAAAATGTTTCCCATTTCTAGAACGAGTCCTAAAATCATTCATCAAACGACTCCTAAAACGACTCCTAAACCGATTCCTAAAACGACTCTTAAACCGATATCGGAAAGATCGCGAGATACTCTGTTTTCTCGAAACCTCTGTTTAACCCGAGCTGAAGTGTCTATGAGAGATTCCGGTTTTTATCAAGGCCTGGGTTTTGATGACGATTCGGTATGGGGGGAAAACGACAAGCAATATAAGGGCACGATTCGTTGTTTGACAGCGCACAGTTTAGTTTTATTTCAAGTGCGTGGTAACTATGAACAGACGAGAGAAAAAGGGTTGAATCAACTTGAGAAAAACTTCTGAAATAAATCCTTATTTCTTGAAGTAAATACTCATTAATTTCTCTATATTGCTTTGCTTGTAGGGGCAAACCTGCGTGTTTGCCCTCTGCGTGTTTGCCCTCTGCGTGTTTGCCCTCTGCGTGTTTGCCCTCTGCGTGTTTGCCC
>QNEL01000474.1 GCA_003645185.1 Candidatus Parabeggiatoa sp. nov. 3 | reverse complement strand
TTTCGACTAACTTTTTACTCTCCAACTTTTCGAAAGTAATTAAAACTTCTTTATTATCCAATTTCTTTCCTTTTTCCATTAAAATCTTATGAAAATGGAACAGTTGAACACTCATTGGCCTCTCGTTGATATTTTAAAATGGAACAATTGAACACTCATTTCACCCATATTGACATCTAAAACTGAACAACGGGACATTAAAAAATATTTAACCAAATCAACTACTTATTTTTATTCTTTTTTCTTACATAACAGAAATTGTCACTGGGGCAAGCGAGTCGATTAGCTCAAATGACTCAATGGCAATTCCAATTATTACTTGGAAGTCGTGAAATTCCCGTCCACTATGATGTTGCAGAATTTCAAAGCGATTTGAAAACATGACATGAAATGGGACGACTAGACTATGATAGTCATTAGCAATACCTCACCTTTGATTAACTTGGCTCACATTGGGCAATTGCATTTGCTTCAAAAATTATAGGGTCAAGTTATTAAGATGGTGGGCAACAAAAACACGTTACCCACCATTTCACGCGCGCGGTGAAGCTTCGCTATACAAAGCGCGTGAAATACATAAAAGTTTATTTAAATTTATAACCGCGTGCAATATAAAAACATTCAAAAGACATTATACCGATTTAATATAACTTATTGATTTTATTAATATTCCCATTTTTGGAAAAGCAATGAAATCAATTCGCGCCAAAAGTTTTGCGCGCAAAACTTTTGGCGCGAAACTTAAATTTAATCGGTATAATGTCTAATCAATGTTTTTTATCCTATTCAAAAATACTCAAAAATAACATGGCCAAAATTTTTGCTAAACAGGAAGTTGGATATGCTGATCCTGTTATATTCACGACACCTGGCAGATACTCAATGGATGCTGCGATTGAGATACTTAAGCGGCTTGAAAATGACGAAGATTATAAGACTGAAAATAGCAGTATGAAATCGTTGAACGACGGGGATTTGGTAGAAGTCGGAATACCTGTGAGATTAGGGAATATCGAATTTACAATAATGTGTAGCTATGAAGATATATTCATCAAACGAATATCGGGTAACAAAATGAAGTTTTACGAGTTTTGCGAATCAATTCGAGCCATGGATTTCAGCCCGCGTAGCTGAATTTAACTTATCGTCTTGTTTATAAAGAGGATTTATTTGAACAACTGAAGCCTATTGCTTATCAGCAATTGCAACAATTAAGTCGGTAAACATAAGTTTTTTTACATTTTGACGTGCTGCATAAAGCTGTTCACAGTTTTAGATTAAATAGAACGCTGATTTGACTGATTATCATGATCAACACTGATTAAATCTTGACAAACGATGCATGATGCTTTGCAAAATGCAAGAATCGTTTTCAAAATGACACCTTAAGTTTTTTCCTGATAGACTCTTTACCTCTTTTATGTTATTAATAACCCTGTTTGTGGAATTTTGGCGCGATTTCCGCTGGTCCTTGGTTACACACTAAACCGCAATTTCGCGTCATCCATTCCCCTAGCAGCCTGTCGGATTAATCAACTAACTCATTGATTATTATCGCTTTGACAATAATCATAAATGTTATACAAAACAATGACTTAAGTGGTATTCTCCGACAGGCTGCTAGCTCCATTTTTATTCATTAAGGTTTTTCCTTAAGTTTTTTCCTGATAGACTTTTGGCCTCTTTTTATGTTATTAATATCATGCCTGTGGGACTTTGGCGCGATTTCCGCATTAGTCCTGGTTATACTAAACCGCAATCTCGCGTCATCCATTCCCCAGGCTCCCATTTTTATTAAGTCATCCATACCTCCTTGCTGTATTGAATGCCAGAATTGGGGTATGTTTATTATGTTTGCTTTTAACCCATTAAGCGGAATTGACCTATAAAAAATCCGTTTAATTGAGGTTCGATCATCCCTTGTACTCAATAATTAAGGATTATTAATTAATTAATAATTGAGTTCTATTCTCACGCGATTCTGTCTATAACTATTTGTTTTATATCAAAAAAACAGCCTTTTTTGTCCGTGATCGACTTGCTATTTTGACGTACATAGTCTATATGTTAGTAGTATAAACATTTTATTATCTAACTAACTGATATGAGAAAGAGGTGTATGACTTATGAAACATCAACTTTATTTATCTCAACTTTGCTTAGTGATAGGCCTCTTTTTTGGCACTTTCACTTTTGCACAAACTGTAGAAGTGGATTTTAGTCAAATCCACGGCTTTGGCGTGGCATCTGACAGAATACTTATGAATCATATTCTGGTTAGGCAAACGGCTGAAAACGCTGATGGCTTGAAAGCTGAACCTGTGGTTGATGAAATCGGGGTCACTTTTAAGGCTTGTCAATTCGGCTTTGGCGGACGTTTGTTGTACTTGATGCCCGTTGTTTCCCCTGACGAACCCCCTTGTCAGATCGATATCGATTCAAATGTTGATTTGAGTCATAGTCATGCTTTTAGTTTGGGCTTCGATAGAGTGCAAATTGAAAACATTGCTGTGAAAACCTTTGATCATAATGTGCCTGAGGCACATGAAGTGATCGTACCTCAGAATGTCACTTTTCATTTTGATCCAATTACCCTGAATTTGGAACAAATTTTACCGTCTTCCTCAAGAATTGAGATTTCACTTGATTGGGGTAGAACCCGGCTTGAATTGGATGCTCATTTAACCGGGCCTGCTTTTGGCGCATGGGAGTCTTATAATAACGAAAGAGATCGTTTCCATCTGTATTTTGGTAATAAATTTGCCGATGTGGCTGTACTGCATGTCGATGACAATTTTACTAAACCCCAATTTTTAACGCTTTTCCCACCGCCAAACCTTGAGTTCTTAAGAGAAGGGGTTTACCGTTTCACTGTTCATCATTCTGCTGGCCGTGGCAGCATTGCTCAGGCAGATGCCCAAGTACGCCTCAATTTATGGGGAGGTGAACACTCGCTTGGAGAATATCTCTTTGAGCCGCCTTTTCGGGGCCAGGTGAAATCGAAAGATGAGATGGAAAGTTGGATAGTTTTTGAATTGCAGGTGTTTAATGATGGGATAACGCTTGGGCCCACTAAACAAAGCTATGAAGTGAATGTGACTCCCCCAGAGGTACGCCGACAAGGTAGAGATTAAACGAGTACCTTGTTTGGTTAATTTTGTCACTTAATCCAGGGGAATAGAGCAATTTGAAATTCAGTACACCCGAAAACGCTGACAAAGTACTAAGCGTTTATAGAGTTGTAGGCTTGACAAACGTAAAAGATATTTTTAACGCAGTGCCATAAACAGCTATATAAGAAAGCAAAGTATTCAAACATGTCAAAAAAACGATTATTGTTTAATAGGGCAGCTAGTTATCAGCTATCAACAAAATGTACCGTGCGAAAGTTGAGCGCAAGGCTTAACTTTCGCGATAACATCAGTTATCAGTTATCAGTTATCAGTTCCACATTTCACGCGCTTTGTTTCGCTTCGCTTCACCGCGCGCGTGAAATAATGTTTTTGCGCGCAAAAACATTTGCGTGGAAATCAGTTATCAGTTATTCCTCACGCTATAAACTGTTAATAAACTCCTGACTTATTTTTTTGCAAACACTTCGTTTTGATATTGCTGATAAAACAGCAAGGTTTTATGCAGTGCTTTGATGACTGCTCGCGGTGTTATGGTTGCACCTGTGAATTGATCAAAGATACCCCCATCCCGTTTGACTTTCCACCCGCCTTTCTTGGGATTGCTCAAGGAACGTCCATTAAAACCAAAAATCCAATCAGATCGGCGCACTTCGATTTTATCTCCCAATCCCGGCGTTTCTTGATGAGACAGCACACGCACACCCATCAAATTACCTTGATAATCAATACCCACTAATAAACGGATACGTCCGTTATACCCATCCGGTGCCTCTGGCGTGAGAACAGCTGCTATCGGCCGCCCCTCTTTGCGAGCGCGATAAATGGTGACCGGTTCATTGGTGCCCAATAGCGCCTCGTTTTGCATCTCTACACTGTCTTTCAGTAAATCATTATCATAGTGTTCAGGAGGAATCAGCGTATTTAAAATACGCACCAAAGCCGCACGTTCATTCGCTTTAATTTGTTCGTGCGTGATTTCAAAACTGAAAACGACCAACCCTCCTCCGATCACGGCAAAGAGGGTTAATAGACTAGCCGCACGTAGTATTTGCTTTAACATTGTGTGTGAATTGTGTTCGATGCCATTGTCAATGAAAATTAAATTGTGAATTAAAACAAGGGGTTAAATATAGAGAAAAGGGGCAACCACAAGGGATTGTAAAATGGGCAACCACAAGGGATTGTAAAATGGGCAACCACAAGGGATTGTAAAATGGGCAACCACAAGGGATTGCCCCTACTAATGGCCAAACACGCGCGGTTTGGTGTAATAATCAATGGTGGGTGCCGCCATATTCATTAATAAAACGGAAAACGCTATCCCATCTGGATAGCCGCCCCAAGTCCGAATGATATAAATTAATAAGCCAATACCAACCCCATAAAACAAGCGGCCTTTGTTTGAAGTCGCGGCGCTAACAGGATCGGTGGCAATAAAAAAGGCTCCAATGATTGAGCCACCTGTGAGGATATGAAACAGGGGTGACGGGTTAAGATCACTGTCAATCATGAAAAACAAGCCTGAAATGACAAATAGACTCCCTAATACCGCTACGGGAATATGCCAAGTTATCACCCGTTTATAAATCAACCAACAGCCGCCTAGAAAGAATGTTCCCTCTATCCATTCCCATCCTTTTGCACCAAGGGTGCTAAATAAAGGATTACTTTGAATTTCTGTGACAGTATAGAATTGTTTCAATTCCGTTTTCATCGTATCTAACGGTGTAGCACTACTGAGCGCATCCAGTGTCAAACCGCTCGTCGATTGTCCCGTAAAAATAATGCTCAAACTATCCAATATGCCAGGATAATAACCGCTTAATGAGGCAAGAGCAGGCCAGCGAGTCATTTCAAACGGAAATGAAATCAGTAAAACCACATAGCCGACAACGGCCGGATTAAACGGATTGTAGCCCAATCCACCGTACAGATGTTTGGCAAAAATGAGTCCAAAAGCGGTACCTAATACGGTTGCCCACCACGGTACAAAGGGGGGTAGCGCCATCGCCAGCAACCAGGCCGTGACTAGGGCACTATTATCGGTCAAAAAAGGGCGTATAGGGCGATTGCGTAACCAGAGCATCAGGGCTTCACAAGTTAATGCTGTGACACTGGCCAGTACAATATTAATAACAATACCCCAGCCAAAAAAATAAACATAGACAACAATGCCGGGTATGAGAGCATAAAGCACTTGTCGCATGATTTCTGAGACACAAGTCTCTTGATGTAAAAAAGGGGCAGGTGACGTTTTTAATTGCATAGTGAATTATAATTTTTGATTATGATAGAACGCTGATTGTCATGATTTTCACGATTTCACGCGCGTCGTGAAGCTCCGCGAAACTTCAGCGTGAATTTCACGCGCGTCGTGAAGCTCCGCGAAACTTCAGCGTGAAATAAAGTTTTTGCGCGCAAAAACGTTTGCGTGAAAAACTGATTCGCGCTGATAGTATAGCTGATCCGGGGATTGAACTTCTTTCTTGTGAGGTGTTTTGATGGGTTCGTTCCGACGCATCGTAGATTTGCTAAGCCTCGCGTCTCATCTTCGTTTCGACGCGAGGCAATCGAGACGCGAGACAATCGAGACGCGATGCAATCGAGACGCGAGACAATCGAGACGCGAGGCAATCAAGACGCGAGGCAATCGAGACGCGAGGCAATCAAGACGCGAGGCAATCGAGACGCGAGGCTTAGCAAATCTACGATCCCATCAAAATGTTGTACTTGTATCATGATATCTTAAAGCGAAGTTTGTTACCGCGCTAAGTATAAAGGGGAAACTCAATGAAAAT
>QNEL01000473.1 GCA_003645185.1 Candidatus Parabeggiatoa sp. nov. 3 | reverse complement strand
GCCGGCCGATTCAAGCCATAAAATGGCTTCACCGATTTCGGCCATTGAAGACTATACCATTGATTTAACACATCAACTGCGTTCAAAATCTCAGGATCCCATAGTCGGGCGCGAAAGCGAAATTCGTCAAATCATTGATATTTTAACTCGCCAGAGTCAAAACAATCTTATTCTTACCGGTGATATCGGTGTTGGCAAAAGTACTACCCTAGAAGGTGTCGCTTTGAAAATGGCTAAAGGCGAAGTGCCGCCCACTTTGCAAAACGTCTCAGTACGTGTACTGAATAGGGGAGTGATATCTTATGGCGTTAAAGGCACCGAAAAGATAATAGAACAAATAAGTCAAGAACTCACCGCTTCCATTAAACCGATGATTTGGTTTATTGATGATATCCAAAGCTTGATAGCTGGGCATACCCCATTAACTGAAATCATTCAGTTATTAAAACCGGCCCTTGAACGCAGAGTTTTGCGCGTCATCATCGCTACAGAGCAAAAAGTGCTGGAAAAAGAATCGGCTTTAATGCGCCAGTTTCAAGTGATTAGAATTAATGAACCGAGCGAAGCAACGGCTATAAAAATGTTACGACATCGGGTAAGCCATTTAGAAAAACATCATCAGGTACGCTTAACGAATGAAGCTGTATCAGAAGCGGTGCGTTTATCACATCGTTATCTGTCAAAACAACGCTTGCCTGAAAAAGCGATCTGTGTATTAGATGCCGCTTGTGCGAAGGTATCGCTTCCCCAAAACGGCAGTACCCCGCCGAAGTTAGAAGTCATTTTGCAACATATCGCCGATATGCAAGCAGAATGGCGGATTTTACAACGCGAACAAACGATGGGGCATGTGCATAAACTGCGTTTAGAACAATTAATGGCTGAATTAAAACAGCTCGAAAGTCAAAAGAGGCAGCTAGAAGAACGTTGGCATATCGAACGTGATTTAGTCAGTAAAATCATACAGTTAGAATCATCACTGGTTTCTCCCCAGAAAAAATCGAAAAAAGACATTCTGCCTGTCAAAGCTGAAGACAATCGTCTTAGTCACGATAATTCAGCTTTACCACAGGTAAAAGCTCCTTTACCTAAATCACCTAAAGCGGAAAAAACAACGCCGTTACCACCAAGCAATGCGGAGAACAATCCTTTATCGGTTCCCGCTGTGCCTTCAAAAGAGGATAAAAAGCATTTATCGGTTCCCCCCGCGGCCCAAATGTTGCCTTCAAAAGAAGAAAAGGGGTTATTTCCCCCAGCCTTTCTTCGCAAAAAGAAGCCCATTCCGCATCGCGAGCAACAAGAATCGGATAATCGCTTTTCAGTCTTTAATAAACAAGACAGTTCTTCTAAACTCTCGCGAGAAAAAAGCGAACCCGGTTCTTCTAAAACGTTGCAACCAGAAAATGAACGCGAACAATCAGATAACCAGGAAGCCATCAATCCTGATAAAGCCAGCGTTTCCGCTAAACCAGAACGATTAGAACCCCGCGTTTCTAAAAATGATGCCCCAATACCGCCTATTGAAAACAGCGAATTAGAAGCAGAAGCCATACCGCAGTCAGAAATTCACCCTATCAATACGGGAATGGAAAATGCTGAAACGAATGACAGCGTTGTCTCTGAAAACGGGCAAGAGGAAATCGATGACGTTGTTTACAGCGATAATCAAGCTTATCAAACGGAAGCATTACACCCGTTGCAAAGGGAATTAAAAGCCGTCAAACAAGAACTGGCCAAGATTCAAGGCAATGAACCCTTGATACCCGCGCACGTCGATGGAAAAACGATTGCTAACGTGATTTCAGATTGGACAGGATTGCCCATTGATAAAATCCTGATTAGGGATGAAATCAATACTCTACTGCATCTCAAAGACAAGCTATCGGAACGCATTATCAGTCAACCAGAAGCGATTGAAACCTTGGCGCTCAGTTTACAAACCGATAAAGCGGCCCTTGATAATCCTAACAAACCGAGAGGCATTTTTTTACTGGTTGGGCCGCCTGGTGTGGGCAAAACGGAAACGGCCAAGGCTTTAGCTGATACGCTTTATAGCGGAGAACCTCATCTCGTCACTATCAATTTATCAGACGAACAGATGACATCAAGCTTTTTTTCTCTAACCCAAGACGTTGACACGAATGTCATCCTGCCTCAAGCCGTACATCATCCTGACACGGTTGTCTTAATCAAAAACATAGAAAAAGCCTCCCCAAAGCTGATGGCATTATTTAACCAACTGTTCGACAACGGCACAATAACGCATAGTGAAGGGTTAGTGATTGATTTTAAAAACACTTTGATCGTATTCACCTCTCATCTTGGCAGCGAAGAGATGACGCGCTTATGTCAAGATTCAACGGCCTCTGCTCAGCTTGAAGCATTACAACACGCTATCCGTCCAACATTATTACAGCATTTTCAAGCCGACTGGTTAAGGCGCGTTGTGATTGTACCTTATCAGCCCTTAAATGAGTCTGCTATTCGCCAGATTCTTGAACTTAAACTCAGCACCCTACAACAGCGTTGTCTTCAAAGCCACCATGCCCAATTAACTTATGATGATCGTTTAATCAACACCCTCGTCAAACGCTGCACCTTTGTCGAAAGTGGGGCACATCAGATTGATAGTCTTTTAAAAGACAGCTTGCTACCCGTCTTATCCAGAGAAATTTTAGAACACATTGCCAACCGGCAAGCCTTTTCGATGATACATTTAAGCTGCGATGACGCAGGGCATTTAGTTTACCAATTTGACTATCAAGAAAACGATTTTCTTCCAGAAGACGACAATCAGAATGAAACGTTAATAAAAAGGGAAGAAACGTTAACAGAAGATTTGAGAGAAGAAGCAAGCGAAATGCTTCCAGACACGCTCTATCAATATGACTGTCGTCACTTTCTGGGTGATTTAGAAAGCGTATTACAAGAACTGAGAGGGCTCACAACTTAAAAATGGCGAACAAACCTGACAGGTTTTGAAAACCTGTCAGGTTTTCATGGGGTTACTTGATTTCACAATGGATTACCCGTTCATAACCGACGGCGACGACACTATAACTATGCAATCGCAATTGACTCCCATAACGGGATTGCAGCGTTTGTCGATAATGCTTCAATTGGTTTTCGGATTCCGCTAACTTTTCTTTGACAATGTCTTTAGCTGCCAAGTCGTCATCGCTCAGTTGTTTCACATCTTCAGCAGTCAAACCCACTTCTTTTAACTTGACATACTTAAATTCTATCAAAAAATCCAATAATTGATAGCGGCGCATATCGGGGCGTATTATCATGGTTAAGTCGGCATATTGCCGATCTAATTCTGGTTCGGAATCCATGATGTAAAAAGTATCGTTGAACAGTAATGTCAAAAAAGCCGTTTTGACAGTCAATTCATCTGTCCACAGATAATTCCGATTACTAAAGGCCTTGAAATAGCTTTTGACCATAAATTGACACAAGGGTTGCAAATGGCCGGTTTGATAAAATTGTTGTGTCATGCGCCTCACTTCTTCCCTGGCTGTCCAATCGGGCAAGAACAAGTCTTGTAGCTGTTCAACATACAACTTACGCATCACTAAATTGGGGATTTTTAAAATCAGTTCCCCAGAAGGCGTGTTTCCGCCAAAAGTCAATACCCCAAAATAATACAACAAGGAAGCCATAAAAGGCGTGTCTTTAGTGGCAGTTAACATCTCATTGATACCAAAGCGGGAAGCTAACTGGGCAATGGCTAAAGGTTCCTCGGAGTTTAATGCCGCCGATATCACTTGTTCTCCATGAGGCAATTGGGAGATGTAAATGATTTTGCCTCGATCCATCGCCAGGTTGTCATCTAATATTTGGCGCGGATATTGACAGGTATCTTGTAAATGTTTCAAAAAATAGAGGGCTAAAGTCGGATTGTAAAGCTTTGATTTTTGCTCATAAAAAAAACAGTAGCCATCATAAAAGGTTCGCATCATTGCTAGTGCTTCATAGACTTGTTGCTCTTTAAAGCCACATTCTTGAGCTATCTGTTGCAATGCTGCTAAAATTTCAGACTCCCAAAAACCACATAAGTCATTGAATTTTAACGTCAGATAAATATTTTCAGCAATATTAAAACCGCTGCTAATATCGCTCATCACTACTGGTGAAACCCCGGTAATCAATATCCGATCAATACCCAATCCTTTGGTTCCCGTTTTAACCGCTTTGAAGACGGCTTTTAACGCGCCTTCTCCCTGAATCAAGGCTTCATATCTGTCTCGACTATCTGATTTTCCGGCCATCATGACTTCATTGGCAAAATTATCATATTCGTCAATGAGCAAATATAGCTTATAGGGAGTGCTTTCGAGGGCGGCAAGTACCGATTGTAAAGAACGTATGGCATCAGTGGGATGAAGTTGAATCTCATGATCCAAAAAATCCCTATAACGGACAATAAAATGTTCAATACAACCATTAATATGATTGTGTAGCCGTTGCCGAATGTCTTGTGCGCTGCCAGTTGAATCGATGGCTGAAAAATCCCAAGTCATCACAAAATACTGATTATGCTTGGGAGTGGGATTTTGCCCAATCGCGAGTGAACCAAACAACACTTCAAACTGTTTGGCTTTGGCGATATCGTAATAGTTTTCTAGCATGGATAGCACTAAGCTTTTGCCAAAACGACGGGGGCGTAAGAAAAGCAGATATTCTCCGGTTTCTTCAATAAGTGGAATCTTATCAGTCCGATCCACGTAAAAATAACCGTTAGTCAGCATTTTTTCAAAATCACAAATCCCATAAGGGAATTTCATGGTGGCCTCCTTATTAATTATCAATCATATCATTGATAAAACGCTGATATCGTCAAAAAATCTTTTTTCAACCGTTTTTGCGCGCAAAAACTTCTTAAGTGAATTTGATTTTTATATTATATTAATATTGTGATACAAAATGCTTGGTAAATGTATGTGTTTTTTACCCCTAATTTGAAAACGGATAGGTGCTAAGCCAATCTGCTATAAGTGCTTTCCCTTTTTCCCAGAATTATGTTATGGTCTGCACCTCTTTATATTCCAGACGAGACGACTTCATCAATTGCGGTTTTCATAAGGAAAACAGGAAGCAATTATTGAAGTGGTGTTACTCACTTACTTTAAAAGAGGTGTTTTGATGGCTAATTCAATTTTCGGAATCAATGCTAAGAAAGACGTTACGCCGTTATTGTTAGGTGGATTGCAAGGATTAGAACCACGTTCAGGTGATTCCAAAATCGGTATCGCTACAGTCGTTAATGGGCGGATTTTTTCACAGCAAGTATCAGGAAAAGTATCGAATTTACACCGTTTACTTTCTCCAAAACAACCTGAATCGCACTTTGGCATAGCCTACCAATGTCAGACAACCCTTGAGGATACGATACATCAGCCTCAACTTCACGTCAGTTCGGAAATCGCGGTGGCTTATACCGGAAACATCGTCAATACTGATGCGAGTCGAGAAGAATTGTATGCTTTAGGGTATCGGTTTCAAACCGAAAGGGAAAGTGAAGTGATTCTGCATTACCTTCATCGGTATTTAGATATCAACGTGGGCATTTCTCCTGTAGAAGCAATGGGGTTAGTTTTGTCTCGATTAGAGGGTTATTTTTCCATCATTGCTTTATTTGCACAGCCTGAAATATCCATGATGGCCGCCCGTCGAGGGTGTTCGCTGGCCGTCGGGGTTGCTCAAGAAACGCTTTATATTGGGTTTGATACCACAGCGTTGAAACTATTAGCTTATCCTGTGATGCAACTGGAAGAAGGTAATGCGGTTGTTTTGCGTTTAGTTTGATTGGTGGGCAACAAAAATACGTTACCCACCCTACATTTTAAACGGTGGGCAACATTAATTTTAAATGGGGCCGGCAACAAAAACCCGTTACCCACCCTACATTTTAAACGGTGGGCAACATT